>JAHWHD010000015.1 GCA_019323525.1 Candidatus Woesearchaeota archaeon | reverse complement strand
TTTATCAGGATATAATGGGAGAGTCAAGACAGCAAAGGCATAAGAAGTTCATGGAAGAGCTTAGAAGAAAGCATAGAGAGGAGATGCTCAGGAAACAAAGAGATATCAAAATGAGAGAGCAGAACCACAAACAAACTGAAACTCCTGTTGCTAATGACTATTCTGCATTGTTCAGTGAAGTATCAGAGATATTGGGTGTTAAGGTTGAGAGAGGAGAAGTCTATAGCTTTGGTGATGGTCTATTGAAAGTTCCTGAATCAGCTCTTGGTAATGATGCTCTTAAGATTGCGATGGATGCTGTTCCGCACATGAGCACTGAAAAGGATAAAAGGATGAAACTTTACAGTCAGATAGTTCAGTATTCTTCAGGTGTTAATCCTGAGAATGGGTTTTTTGGTTAAGGGTTTTAGATATGTTTAACACCTATATTCTTGTTTTTAGAAGTTTTGCGTTAGATTTTTAAATAACCTTTGTGGTAAAGCTGAGTTATGAGTTTTTTTATCTTAAGGGAAATGGCGTACTCGTTTGCTGACATTTATAACTCCACAGACGACCCTGCCAAGAAGATTGCAGTTGATTCTACTTTAGGTTTTATCGCGAACTCATTGATCGACCCTTCTGAGAGAGATTATGTAATCCGGATATACCAGGCAAGGACTGATTTATAGTCTCTACTATACAAATATATTTAGGTTAATATTGTATCAAATTCTTCATGAACATACGTATTATAACAGCAGATATAAGCACTTTACCAGTGGACGCTGTAGTGAACGCAGCTAACAGGTCCCTTCTCGGAGGCGGGGGTGTTGACGGAGCTATACACAGAAGAGCAGGCAAGGAACTTCTTGAGGAGTGCAAGACAATAAGAAGAGAGCAGTATCCTCAGGGTCTTCCTGTAGGCAAGACAATTGTCACAAAAGGTTATAACCTTGCTGCTCGTTACATAATACATGTTGTAGGTCCTGTCTATAACCCTGCAAAGTACCAGGACCATCTTCTAGGTTACTGTTTCAAGAACCCTTTAGACGAGGCTGAAAAGCGCAAGCTGAGAAGCATAGCGTTTCCTGCTATCTCGACTGGAGCGTTCCATTATCCAAAGAGTAAGTGTGCAGAGATAGCTAAAGAGGTTTTTGATACTTATAATTTCAAGAGTGTCAAAGAGGTTGTGATGTGCTTGTTCACAGACGAGGATAAGAAGATTTTTGAGAAGGTCTTTTCTTAGTAGAAAATGTCTCGTTCATGGCATTTGTTTTCTGCTAGATGATTACAAATGCTTCCTTGTGTCTTACGAATAAATGACGCATTCACTGGCCTGTACAGGCGACATTTTCTACTATGTGGCATCTACTGGCGGGTTTATGCTTATGTTATCCATAACCCTTAAATACTACTCCCTTTCTGAGCAGTATATAAACTAAGGAGTTGATATATAATGGCTGTTAAAGAAGGAGACAAGGTAAAGGTTGAGTATGAGGGTAAGTTTGACGATGGTACTGTTTTTGATTCCAGTACGCACGGCGATCATTCCCATCCTTTAGAGTTTGAGGTAGGAGCCAAACAAGTTATTCCAGGGTTTGAAAAAGCTGTGATAGGTATGGAGCTTAATGACGAGAAAGAATTCTCGCTTGAACCTGCTGAAGCTTATGGAGATATAAACCCTGAGATGGTCAAGAAAGTTCCTAAAGAGATGCTTAAGGATGTTCCTGAGCCTAAGCCTGGCATGGTACTTGCGATGCAAGCGCCTAACGGTATGCAGTTTCCTGCAAAGATAACTGAGATAGGAGATAAAGAGATTACACTAGACTTGAACCATCCGTTAGCAGGTAAGAAGCTGAATTTTAAGATAAAAGTTGTAGGGATCAATTAAGTCCTTACTTGTTTTTTGTTTTCATTATAATTCGTTTATATTTTTCTGATTATACTTTAACAAGATTTATAAGTTTACCTTGTTATGATATTGATATGAAAGCCATAATACTTGCAGCTGGCAAAGGGACAAGGATGATGCCTTTGACAGAGGACAAGCCAAAGGTGATGATAGAGGTCAATGGAAAGCCGTTTCTGTGGCATTTAATACAGAGGTTGAAGAAAGCAGGGTTGACTGATATAGCAATAGTTGCAGGATATAAAAAAGAGGTTATCGAGAGGTATTTTGATTATCCTGTGATCGAACAGAAAGAGCAGCTTGGTTCTGGTGATGCTGTGAAGTGCTGTAAAGAGTTTGTCAACGGAGAGAGTTTTGTTTTAGTGTATGGTGATGGTCTGTATGATGTTCAGGATTTTAAGCAGGTGAATGTTGAGGATGAGTTTTGTTATATCTGTGGGTTAAAGGTTGAAGACCCTTCAAAGTACGGAGTGTTGTTTGTAGAGGACGGTTTCCTTAAAAAGATAGTTGAAAAGCCTAAGGAGTTTGTCGGTAACCTGATTAATGCTGGCTTGTACAAGTTCACTCCTGAGATATTTGATGCTCTGGACAGGATAAAGTTGTCAGAGAGAGGGGAGTACGAGCTTACAGATGCTGTCACTATTCTTGCAGAGCAGGGCAAGGTAAAGGTTCTTGGTGTGAAAGAGTTTGTTGATTTTGGCAAGCTAGAGGATATACCTAAAGTGAAGTTATATCTTTCTGAAGAATGAAACTGCCTCGCTCGCGGTATTTGTTTGCTTGAAACTATATGACAAATACTGCATGTTGTCTTACGACTCCTGATGCACTCGCTGGCCTTTACAGGCGGCAGTTTCATTATATCTTTCTGAAGAATGATAAAAACGCAGTATGGCCTATCATCCTTGACATTGGACGGACCTTCCTGCCTTCGATGTGCCATTCTCTCTCGATAAGCTCGACTGTCTTGATGTGTCTTAAGTTTGTTTTTTTGACCATCTCCTGGACCTGGGTTATTGTCGGAAGGTATGTAACCAAGAAGCCGGCTGGTCTTAGAATCTTGGCAACAGCTTCGTTATAGTCCCATGGCTGCGGCATGTCAAGGGTTATGACGTCAGCATCTTTTTCAGCTGCGTCCTTGAAATCTTTGTTCTTTATTGTTATATTTTTAATATTGTATTCTTCAATATTGTGCTTTGCGATCTTGTAATGCCTCTCGTCAATCTCGTAAGTGAAAACCTTTTTAGCGACATTGGCAAGAGCTATTGCCAAAGCACCAGAACCAGTGCCTGCATCAACAACCTTGGAGTTCTTGTTTAAGCCTGTAGTTGCAATAATGTAGCCTATATCCTTGGGAAGGACTATGGCAGCTCCTCTCTTGAGCCTGATATCTGCAGGTGTTGGAGTGAATATCGAGAGTTGTTTGCCTGTATTGGTCGTCACACTACCTTGCTCTTTTTTTAGTTCTTCAGAACTTACAATGCCAAGATGCGTATGGAAATCTTTAGATGTATCTTTCACATAGAATGTTTTGTTGTCTGGTGTTATCAATATTTTATCCTGCATAGCGAATTTTATTGGTTATTTGTATTTAAAGCTTACCTATAAGAATCCCCTGAGAAGATGTTTTCTCTTGGTATTTCTGATGGTGTTCAGCGCGTTCGCTTCTATCTGCCTGATACGTTCTCTAGTAACCCCCCACATCTTTCCAAGAGCGTCGAGAGTTAATTCTTCTCCAGATGGGTTGTACCTCTCGTGCACGATGCCAAAACGTTTAGTGAGGACTATGGCTTCTTTTTCCTTAAGAGTGTCGAGTAACTCGTATATCTTTTCAGTCAGGTTTTTCTTTTCTGCTCTTGATTCTGTATTGTTCTTTCCAGGTACAGTATCTTTAGTTGTTCCCCTGTCAAGCTCGAATTCAAGCGACAGAGTTTCTCTATGTTCAAGGCTGTACTTTATCCTTGACCTTTTGATGCCTGTCTCGGCAGCGAGCTCATCTATAGTGGGTTCTCTGCCTAACTCGTCCCTGAGCATTCTTACGGTTCTTTTGACCTTTCTAAGCTCTTCAACATTATGGATCGGCAGGCGTATGACTCGTGCAGTGTTAGCAATACATCTGTTCAGTGATTGTTTGATCCACCATGTCGCGTATGTAGAGAACCTGAAACCTTTTGAATAATCGAACTTTTCAACAGCTCTCATAAGGCCGCGGTTTCCTTCCTGGATAAGGTCTAGCAGGGGCACGCCTGACCCTGGCTTGAACTTGGCTTTTGCCATGTTGACTACAAGCCGAAGATTGTGTGCGATCAGCTTGTTCTTTGCTCTAGTGTCTGTCTTTATCCTGTTTGCATACAGTTCAAAATCTTCATCGCTGAGCTGATCATACTCGTCAAGTTCGGTTATGTAAGCTTTTTTTATGTTATCTGAAATCGCCTTTTGTTCGTATGTGGTGAGTTCCCTTTTATTTTGGCAGTACTCTCCTACAGAACCGTCAAGGTCTCTTATAGAGTTTCCTGGATGTGGCTGGTTTAAGATCGTGTGCAGCGGTACAGATTTTATCATAGGTTTTCCTTCCCCAGATATAGCTTTCATCAAACTTTTCTGTGTCCTGTGCGGAACATAGTATTTATTGTTATAAAGAATAACTGAATAACGGTCTCCGATCATCCCTATGACTTGCCTGTACGCGCTAGGTACAGGTCTAAGGTCCAGCCTTTTTTTTAGCCTGTTGAAATCTTCCTTGCTAGAAATCTCTGTAATTAAGTTTTCGTATCCTTTCTCAACCTTGTCATTGAGCATACTTATCTCGAGAACTTAAGCTATTTTTAAACTTTATTATGGTCCGGTGTTTATGCTATGAAATCCCTTAATCTTCCAGACCTTGACGGGTGCCTGAGCTTTTCCAGGGCATCTTTTTCTATCTGTCTTATACGTTCTCTAGTATATCCCATCCCGTCTCCAATCTCCTGAAGAGTGTGCTCCTGGCCATCTTCCAGGTACGCGCCTTTTTGTTGCATGTACTTTCTTTCTTCTCTTGTGAGCTTGAATTTTAAACGAAGCTTTATCACTATGCGTTCTTTTAAAGTAAGGGTGTTAAAAAGTTCTGCAATTGTGGTTCCCAGGTCTTTACTGTCAACCCTTGAATCAGTGCAGTCCTCGCATGGTAGCCTCTCACCGAATTTAGTGTCTCCTTCATCGTCTAGGCTTTTATCAAGGGATGTTGAAGTCTGGATCTCTATCATGCGCGATACCTTTTCAGCACTAAATCCTGTTTCATCGCATAACGCTTCTACTGTTGGTTTTATGCCTTTGGACTCCAGCGTCTTCATAGCGTTTCTCACATGGTTTTTCTCATCAAATGCGTGTGCAGGTACCCGGAACGAGTAAAGGTTGTTGACTACGTATCTTGAACACGATTGTCTAATCCACCATGACGCGTATGTTGAGAACTTGAACCCTTTCTCAGGGTCATAGCGTCCTGCTGCAATCATAAGGCCGCGGTTTCCTTCTTGGACAAGGTCGAGCAAGGATATGCCTTGCCTGACATACTTTTTTGCGATTGGCACTACAAGCTTAAGATTGGCTCTCACGATCTTGTCGTATGCAACTTTGTCTCCTGCATCCCGTCTTCTACATAGTTCTCTGAGTTCATCATATTTAAGGCGTTTATGTTCTCCCATCTCGCGAAGGTAAGTTATAAAAATAGAGCGGTGCGCTTCTTCAACAGAGTTGCTTGAGCTTTTTTTTCTGTATTCGTCTTGCTCATACCTAGGTTTCTTTGATGTCATATATCAGTGATACTAGGGGTTTATTTTTAAATATTCTTAAAGAACAGTATATAGATGAATGGCGTTATGTGTTGTTTCTGGTTATCTCTTTTGTATCTTTGCTACAAAGAAACCCTCAGTGTCATTGTCCTGGGGCCAGATCCTGAGGCATTTATTTATCTCTGGATTATATTTTTGTTTTTCAAACTCCACTATAGACGGCGATGTCTTTAATCCTTTTATTGATATCTTTTCAAGTTTTGCATCTGGATAATTTTCAAGTAACCATGTGATAACTGCTTCGTTCTCTTCAGGCTCGACACTGCAGGTTGAGTATACAAGCGTACCGCCTTTCTTTAGGTTCATAAACCCAGTCTCTAGAAGGCGTCTCTGTTGTTTTGACATGCTCCTGATAAGGCCGGGAGACCATTCTGTCAATGTTTTCAGGGATTTTCTTATAGTTCCAGTTCCTGAGCAAGGAGCGTCCACTAAAATCTTGTCAAACCTAAAATCTTTGAACCAGCGTCCTTCCATCAATGTAATAACGCAGTTTGTGACTCCCATGCGTTGCATGTTTATCCCAAGCGGTGCGAGTCGTATGCCTTTGTAATCGTTTGCAACCAAAGCTCCTTTGTTGTTCATCATCTGCGCAATCTGAGAAGCTTTTGAGCCAGGGGCTGCGCACATGTCAAGCACATGCTCGCCTGGTTTAGGGTCAAGGACCAGGGGAGGTATCATCGAAGCTGCGTCCTGGACATAGAAGTATCCAAGACAGTGTTCAACAGTGTTGCCTATATCTATCCTGTCCTCTGTCTTGTGTTCTATCCAGAAACCTTCGTTGCACCAGGGTACTTGTGTGAGTTTCCAGTCTTTCAGGCGTTTTTTGAGTTCAGGAACTGTTATCTTTAAAGTGTTTACACGGATAGAACGCGTGGGTTTTTTTAACGAATGTTCAATGAAATCTTCGTACTTATCCTTAAGTATCTCTTTATATCGTTCTTCAAACTTTGGTTTTATGAGTTTCCTGTAATCCTGCATAAAGGTTTAAATAGGGGATTGTTTTATAAATGTTGTTGTGGTCCGGTATAGGATAACGATGTCGACGACCTTAAAGTTTTGGTAATGGAGGAGACATATTGAGATTGTTATTGATTGAATAATATTAAATAATTAAAAAATAACAAAACCAATAAAAATATTAAAAATACATAAAAACGTAAAATCAAAAATGAAAATATACAACAAAGATATCAATGAAGAGAACCTGTTGCTGTTATTCAATAAGATTAAGAACAAGCCAATTGTGTATGTCGATGATTCTTTCCTGCTTAAGCATGTTAAGTCCTATCTAGAGCAGAATGTTCCCTGTATTGATTTGATTAATAAAAACAATCTAAAAAATAAGAAAATAAAGTTATTGATAAAAACAGTAAGGGCTAAAGTAAGGAAAGTATATGGGTTGTTCCATGATACGAGGATCGAGAAAAGGGATGCATTACTTGATGATTATGAGATGAACAGGGACAAAGATGCGTTGGTGGATATACTGCGTCTGCATCTTTCTACCAAGGAAAGGATAAGTTACATGGAAGAGTTGTATGATAAGATATTCAAGGTAACAGGCAAACCTGAAAAAATACTTGACCTGGGATGCGGTCTTAACCCTTTGACATATCCGTGGATGGATGTTAAAGCAGAGTATTATGCGGTCGAGTTTAACCAGAAGGATGTTGAGTTTATCAACAGGTTCTTCAAGGTTGAGAAGATCAAGGGTAAGGCAATTAAACTTGACCTGTTGGATGATTATAAAAAGATAAAGAGCCATGCAGTGGATGTTTGTTTCTTGTTTAAGGCTCTTGATTCCCTCGAAAGGGTTAAGAGGTATATATCATATGAAATCATCAAGAATGTCAATGCAAAGTTTATTGTTGTTAGCTTTCCTCTCAAGACAGTCACAGGAAAACAGATGAGGCTTGAGCAGAGGAACTGGTTTGAGAAGCTTCTGGGAAGGCTGGATAAGCAGTTTCAGGTGTTTTCATTTAAAAACGAGATATTCTATCTGATACAATGAATATAGCGTATATGTTCTTATCTTTTGAGTGGTGGGTAAAGTATATAAAGAAAGGGTTTTGGAACTCTTATCATGGCAAATACTGGGTTGGGCCAGTCAGAGTATTCTAGTTCAGCAGCTGTTGCTATGTACGGAAAACCCAGCTTTGGCAAGCTTCTGAAAGGTTTGAGGGCTGAGCTGGGGTGTACGCAGAAGCAGATGAGCAAAAGGCTCGGTGTTCCAGTCTCGAGCCTTAGGTATTATGAAAATGATGACAGGATCCCTGCACAGCTCACTGCAGAGAAGCTCAGTGATGCATATTTCTGCGACCCTGATATATTTAGGCCATATCTTCCTGTTGAGAGGCCTGGGTTCGGAGCTTTGCTGAAAAAACATAGGCTTAACAGGAAAATCTCAAGGGAGGATCTTGCTAAAGCGCTTAACAAATCTTTAAAGACTGTGACATGTTATGAGATGAACCAGTCTGTGCCTAAAGACGTCTATGCAGATGATCTTGCAGTTATATTCGGTGTGCACAGGTCTGAGTTCGAGCCATGGCTAAAGGTCAGGGATAACACTTTTGGGTATATATTTAAGATGCTTAGACAGGCTCGCGGTTTTTCTATGAGAGATGTTGCAAGGTATTTCTCGGTTCCATTTTCGAGGGTTGAAGGTTGGGAGTACAGGAACTGCAAGCCTAAGGATATAAGTGCTGAGATGTTTGCTAGTTTTTTTGAGGTAGAACCAGAAGTGTTCTATCCTTATCTCCCTAAACATCCAAAGAAAGATATTTCAACTGTCCAAGGTGCTATAAATTTTCTTGGTTTTGGACAGACTAATATTGATATCGCTAAAAAACTTAACAAGTCTGTCTCTACAATAAGGAGGTGGAGACAGGGGAATTCCGAGCCTTCTGATATGGAGCTTGAGGATATTGTCCGGAAGATAACTCAGTATGTGTTTGAGACTGAGCATCATGTTAGCGAGAATCCTGTACAGGCATGGTTTGCAACTACGAGGAAGCTGCCAGTGCTTACTGCAGACGAGGAGCTTGCTCTTGCAGTTGAGTTAGATGCAAGGACGAAGTTTGGCGCTGATGTTTCAGAGGTTACAGGAACACTTGCAAAATGTAACATGCGCCTTGTTGCGAAGATAGCCGGAAAGTATAAAGGTGCAATGCCTATGGAGGATATGCTGCAGGAGGGCTGTACTGGGTTGCTAAGGGCTGTGAAGGATTTCAGGCATGAAAAGGGCTATAAATTTTCAACATATGCAATCTGGTGGATAAGGCAGAAGATTCTCAGAGCGATAGCTAACCAGAAACGTGCTGTCAGGCTGCCAGTGCATGTGAATGAAAAGCTGTCTCAGGCAAGGACAGCGAGAAGGTATCTTAGAGAGGTGCTTGGCAGGGAGCCAACTACAGAAGAGATCGCTCAGCGTGTTTCTCTTAGCCCTGGACGTCTTGAGAGGTTTGAGGTGGCAGGCGGTGAGCTTTTATCGCTTGATGCCCCTGTTGATGAAATGTCAAAGAAAAAGGTTTCTTTGCAGAATTTTATAGAAGATAATGCTTCAAACCATGAGATTGAGCATCGCCAACTCCAGAAAGAGGTTGCTGAATCTATCTCTGACCTAAATGATAGTGAGAAGACTGTGATTGTGCACAGGTACGGTCTTTTCGGTAAAAAACAGATGACTCTTGAACAGGTGGGGCACAAGCTCGGTGTCACAAGGGAGCGGGTAAGGCAGATACAGGATAAAGCTCTTAGAAAGTTAAGGCATCCGTCAAGGTCAAAACGCTTGAAGGATTTTTATCTTGATGAACTTCTATAACTTCTTTACAACATAAGGTCCTTGTTTCTTGTAACCAAGTTTTTTATAGTATTCCCTTACACCAATGCCTGAGATTACTACCATCTTTTTCTTAGCATTATCCCTTGCTATCTGTTCAGCTATTGCAAGAAGTTTTTTACCATAACCTTTATGTTGGACATTTCCTTTCTTGCCTATAGATGTTGCAACTCCGTATACATGCAGCTCTCTTATAAGTGCAGAGTCTTTTGTTATCTCCTTTCTTAATGATTGTGATGGAAACCTTAGCCTGCAGAATCCTATAAGTATGTCCTGCTCTATATCTTCAGCTGAGATAAAGAATTCCATGCCTTCAGAAGCTTCGTACGGAAATACTTTAATCACCACATCGTTTGGGGTATTTTTTGTTTTCTTGTAAACATGGCCAGCCTCCCTGCACCTTATGCAGCGGCATTTTATGTCGAGCTTTTCAAGCTCTTTCTCAACATACTGTCTTAAGTTTGTCCTGTCAACTCCAGCTTCTGTTGCATACGTAGGAATGTCTCTCTGTACGCGCATGATGCGCACATACTCAGGAACCTCTTTTTTCATCTTTGCAATAAGTAGAGCAGCTTGATTTGTTGTTATTGGTTTGTACTTGTTGCTTTCCCATATTCTATATAGTTCAGAATCTTTAACAACCATGCAAGGATAGAGCTTTAGCATGTCTGGCTTGAAATCTGGTGAAATAAATAGGTGTTTGAACCCTTCCAAGTCTTTTTTTGGTGAAGAGCCTGGCAGGCCAAGCATGTAATGTGCGTTTATCTTGAAGCAGAGGTCTTTTAATGTCTTGATTGCTGTTATAGTATCTTTTACAGAATGTCCTCTCTTTATCTTGTCAAGAACATCGTCGTATACACTTTGTATGCCAAGCTCTACTCTTGTACAGCCAAGCTTGAGCATCTGGTTCGCATCTTTTAATGTTGCGTAGTCAGGTCTTGTTTCAATAGTCATGCCAACACAACGTACTTTTGCTTTTTCGTTTGTTTTTTGTTCTTGTTTTAGGTTTGTCTTTGTCTTATTCTTTATTTTTCTTAATTTATTTTGAATATTCTTTGTACGTTTTGGATCACCAACCTTTCCAGGAAGTTCAAAGAATTGTTTGAATTTTTTAATATTTAATTTTCCTTCTATAAAAAACAGTTTAGAGAAGTCGTTCATCGCCTTTAACGCGAACTTTACAAAATTGTCTTGGTATGCTGTTGGGATTGCAGGGAATGTACCGCCCATTATGATGAGCTCGATCTTCTCAGGGACATGTGATGTTACAATGTACTGTTCAAGCCTGTTAAATACCTGCAGGTAAGGGTCAAAGTTGTTCCTTATGCCGCGCATTGTAGCAGGTTCTTTTCCAGTATAAGACTGGGGAACATTAAGTTTTGTTAGAGAGGGGCACATGACGCATGCTCCGTGAGGGCATTTCTGCGGTTTTGACATGATAGCTATTGGTGTAACTCCTGAGATTGAACGGGTTGGTTTTGTCTGTAATACTTTAAGTTTTGGTAGTTGGTTTTCCTTAGCATGTAATAGGATCTCTATATCTGTAGGTATGTGTTTGGTCTTGTATTTAGTGCAGAGTTTTATCTTCAAACGGTTTATCTGTTCCTTTGTAAGGTTTTTTTCTATTATTTCCTTAATCAGTTCTTCATAGTACATGGTTAGAAAAATGAGGAGGGTTATTTATAAAGATTTTCAATAGGTGTATTCTCCTACAAATACGACATCTCCTCTAGGGGTGTAGTAGTGTGCATGGAACTTGCCAGGGCCTTTTGCTGTTATCACGATTCCGTCTGAATTTGCATTGGCTGCAACGCTAAGATCTCCTCCTTCGCCGCTTGGCCTGCTCTCTGCCATGTTTAGTGTGACAGCGTGCAGATGGAAATCTGCAAATGAGTTTCTTACATGGCTTTCCCATACAGCTGAATGAGGATACTCGCCATTATCTTTAGCTTCAAGAGGTTCGTAGGGTAAGAAATTAAGTTTTTTGTTCTGGTCAATGAACACTAAACCGCCTAGCTCTGTCTGGTGACCATTAACCTGGATGTTTCCCTGGGTTCCGTCTTTACGCACGCCCTGGAAACTGGCTTGCTCAGAGAGGTCTTGTCCAATGAGCGAGCCAATGCCCTGTCTGATGCTTGTGTCCTGGAATGATTCAGTAAGAATCTGAACTTTTTTGATCTCAATCGGAGAGAGCCTCTGTTTAATATTCTGGAATTGATATTCTGTATTAGGATCTGTGCCAGGTATCTGTATCTGGTTTTCTAATTCTGCCCTATTAAATGTAAGGTCTTCTTCTGAGAGTCTTGATAGCGTGTATACTTGGTGAGTGCCGATCTTTGGACCTTGGTTATTGTAATATATCTCGAGTTTATTTTCAATTGCAGGGATGTCTCTATAGACGTCTTTGTTGAGATATACCTGTGTGAGTACTGCTTCAGGTGATCTTATCCTTCTTAGGGTGGTCTCTCTCCATTCATACTCGTTATAATCTTTTGGATCTTTGTAATACTTGTTCAGAGCTTCAAATACAGCTTCATAGGCTTTCTGGGTGTCAAGCCTGATGAGTGCGTTAATTGCTGACCCTCTAATGTCTTTGTCTTCTAATGCCTCAATCAGTGCATCCTGTGAACTTGGATCTTTTAATTCTGTCAGCATATCAATAGCATTGTTCTTGATTAATTTGTCTTCGTGCTTAAGGTTTATTGTTAGTTGAGTGATCATGTCTTTGTCAGCGACTTTTGCTAATAGGTCTGTTGCAATCACTCCCTGGAAACCTGCCTTGAGTACTGCATCTTTGGCGTCTCTGCCTTTGATTGAGTATAAGGCTTGGATAGCTGCTAGCCGTAATGAATTTTCTTTTGCGTCGTCAAATGCAAGTTCTTCAAGCTTTTTTGCGTCAGAGCCGGTTTCCTGAAGAATCAGTTCAGTTGTCTTTGGATGGTTCATAGAACTTAGTCTGTTAAGGATTTCTATCCTTATCTCTTGGTCGTCAGCCGTGCTGTAGGCTTCAACCAATTTTTCATCTGCGTCTTGCCTGCTAAGCGCGCTTATAGCTCTTTTTCGAAGTTCAGTGTTTTCGTCTTTGTTTTTAATAATATCAAGCAGCGGTTCTATTGCTCTGCTATCCTTAAGCCTGTAGACGAGTATATCCACAGCCCTTAACCTTGCAGCTTGGTCCTTGTCCTTAAGAGTCTGGATTATTGCCTGCTTTGCCCTGTCGTTTTCTAAACTGGCAAGAGTGTCAAGGGCAACAAGTCTTGTTTCTGGGTCCTGCAGCGCATTGAGTACAGGTTCGATTATTTTTGGATCTTTAAAATCTTCAAGGGCCATTATCGATGCAATTCTTATCTGTGCATCCTGGCTTTCAAACAGTTTAAGCAATGGTTCTACTGCTTTACTATCCTTGGACCTTCTTAGTGCTCTGATGACCTGAATCTTTACCTGGCTGTCCTCTATATCAAGCGCTCCAACAAGAGCCTCTACCATTTCAGGGGTAATCTTTTTTTCTCGCAGAGCGTCCATTGCAGATCGTTTTTGCATAGGATCAGTTGATGAGAGCTGGCTGATGATTTCTTCGATAGGTTTTTCAATCAATCTTTCTGTTTGTGCTACTTTAACGTCTATAAGAGCCATACTGCATGCAAGATCGCATTTTCCAGCTCCTTCATTAGACATGAAGTAGTACCCTTCTAGAGTCTGTGACCTGACTATGAATTTCAGGTCTTTCATTGAGTTTGTAGCAACTGATCCGTCAGGATAGCTGTTTACAATAGAGGTTCCGCTCTCGATCCTTACATTACTTCCTATATTTGCAAGGTCGATGAACTTGTATGTTTCTGGTGTAAGAATTGCGTCAATATCATTGCCAGCAACAGATTTTATCCTTAATGTTGCTACCTTTGCTTTAGGGTCGATGTCAGATAGAATATAGCTGTCTTCAGAATCTTCAGGAACATCAAACCCTGTAATGTAGCTTGTAGGTTTTTTGACAGTGTACAATGAACCTAGATTATCTTCAAACCTTGAGTTAGAGCTATAGACTAGCTGGGTGTCTGATTTTTTAGTTACACTTCCATGGGCAAGGGACTTTATCTGTGGATCCTGGAATTCAATGTTGCTTCCCCTGATTGTGCCTTGTGTAAATTTAGAAACCTTGACCCTGTAACCGGCTGGCATCTGTGCTGGTTGCATCAAAAGAACTTCTTTGTCTCTTGTGTCGTACTCAAACAGTGCATGGTTTTCTATCTTGTTTCCGTTAACCTCGCCGTTATTAACTTCACCGACTATTCTCCACAGTATAAATCTAAGGTTCTGGAGGTTCTGTACTGGAACATCTCCTACCGTGCCTGACCTTACATCAAGAGTGTCATCGCTTCTTATATCAAAGTTTCCAGATACTTTTTTGTCTCCTTCGCCTGTCTCTGCGTTTGTAAAACTGCAGGCTTTATTGGTGCAGGTGCCTGTGCCTTTTACCTGTTTTTCAGAAGGTGCTGGCAGTTTTACTGTGCCGCCTTCAACTTTAAGTGTTCCTTTCATGTCAGCAGAGATAGTTACAGAGCCGCCTGTCTTGATAATTATATTTTTATTGCTTATATCTCCTGAGATCGTGCCGCTTGTGATATAATACACTCCGTCTTGAACAGTTCCTGTTACTCCTGTACCAATCTCTGCAGTTTGTGTTGAATTCAAAGTAGTTGCTTCCTCTCCATTTTCTGCAATAGCTATCTGTAATAGAATCAGGGATACCAGTGTGATCAGGATTATTTTTTTATAGTTCATCTTACGTATTTTATTGCAAATTTGAATTCATAAAACCCCTCTTTAGGTTCTTGCTCAGGGAACTCTGATACTATTGGTTCTCTATCAACAAGCACATAGACCACATTACCGTCATCGTCTTCCTCTAACATATATGTAATACTGTTTCTCTCAACGATGTCAATTACATCTGTAACAAGCATAAAGTCAGGATCTTTGTCTTGGTTTATAATTATCTCATTGCCCACATCGTACATTTTTTTGAGTTTAGTGGGTATTGTAACAGTGAACTGATTAAGTTCTGCCGTCTCCATGTCTCTGGATATTTTTACAGGGTATTCTAGGTTTATCACCAGACTCTGGGCTGATAATCTAGTTGTTGTGGTGTGTTGTTCTGTTTGGATATTGTATTCTTCAAACCCTGAGAAGTCAAGGCATTCTGCTATCTTATCGTTAATGTATTGGTTTAGGCTTGAATATAGAATGTCTTCGCCTGGAATCAAAGACTGGCCTTCAAAATAATATATCGGGACATCATAGATGCTTTTTTCTGGAAGAATGTAGTAACCGCCTTGCTGGCTTATCACTTTAATTGCCTGTTCACCTGTAGTCTCTATGCATGATTCTATGTAATATCTTATTGGGGCTGTGTCTAGTGTTGGTACTAGTTCTTGTTCAGGTTCTCTTAGGTTTATAACCAAGATTACGCCCATTACTATAATCAGTCCGAGGATGATGTAC
>JAHWHD010000072.1 GCA_019323525.1 Candidatus Woesearchaeota archaeon | reverse complement strand
GCGTTCTCTTTAGCTCTTTCAACTGCAACCTCAGAATAGTCTATACCAGTAACATCAAAACCTTGTTTAGCTAAATATATAGAAAAAAAACCTTCACCGCAGCCTATATCCAGAGCCTTGCAAGGTTTTACCTTAGAAACAACCTCAACAATCTCCTTAGGAGGCTCTTCTAAAGTCCAGGGACCTTTGCCTCTTTTTACATAGATCTTGTCAAAGATGTGTTTCATTATATTTAAAAGAAAAAGGGTTTATTTAAAGGTAACTTATTCGTCTCCAGTCTTTGATTTTTTGATAATCTTTTTCATCTTTTTACCGGATTCTGTATCTTCTAATTTATAGCTGTCTCTAAAGAAAAACTTATTAACTGTTTTCTTGTCAATAACTGTACAATTATTACAGTGTTTTATGAGATCTAATGAGATATTGTCTTTGAAATGATGATTTTCAACCAACTTGCCTTTGGCTTTAACAGCTTTGACTAAAGGTGAGAAATCGCCGTCTCCGGTTATCAGTATTGCAGAATCAAATTTATTCTCGTACGCATCCCTTAGCATGTCTATAGCCAAGTGAATGTCATCTCCTTTAATCGTGAAAAATTCATGACCGTCTTTATGTGTTCTTCTTTGTCTTTTGCATAGAATGACTTGACACCTGCCTATCCCCCTTAATCTTGCAAATAATTTCTGTTGTCTTTTGAATATCTCAGGATTTTTTTCTTGTTTCAGTGACGCATTATAATAATACATTTTTACAAGGTTTCTTTTTCCTACAATCTTCTTTATGTACTTCTCGAAATCAAAATAATAATCGCTGTAATTGTTTCTGATAGACTTAAGTCCATAAAGGAAATTCGCTCCATCAATGTATACAGAAACTCTCATTGTAAATAGTACCCGTCTTGCTTTCGCAAGAGCGGGGAACACAGTGCGATATTCCCGAAGGATTTAGTCCGAAGACAAGGCACTATCTGGCACCATTATTTATTATGACTTAGTGATATATAAAGTTTTCTTATTTAAATAGTTTTTGCGTAGTTGTCCAGTGTCAAGTGGGAGAACCAATATAAATAACTCCCTTTCTCAATTTAATATGTCTCCTAAAGAATTTATGGACATGTTTGGGATTGTAAGGGCTGATCTTGGGAATCTTGCTCATGCTGTGATGTATCATTTGATGCAGAGGATTGCAGGTATAGACGGAACTGAGGATTTTCATCACGGTACTCCTGAAGAGGTGCTGATGAAGCATACCGTGTTCCAGATGCAGCATATTGCGTATGATCTTAAGGTGCAGGTGTGGAAGGATCTGGTCAAGATAATTAAAAAGCATAAGCCTAAGACTGTAGTGGACGGTGGCTGTGCTACAGGGTTAGACCTGATTTACTTATCAGTGAACTTTCTTGATACAAGGTTCATAGGGTATGACAGGTGTCCTAATGTCATTGCAGCTGCAAGGTCAAGAGGTATGCCTCTGGAGTTTCATGTAGCTCAACACGGTGAGCTTGAAGAACATTCAGACATGTTGTACACTATGTTCTCGACATATGATAACCTAGATTTTAAAAGGCTGACAAAAGGTACAAAACTGTTCTGCCATATTGATTATGAACCAGACAGGTTAGATTTTGAACTTCTAGATGAAGCAGAGTTTGATTTTCCTCTTGAAGTAAAGCCCAGGAGAAGGTTGTACAGGGTTTCAGAGTAACTTTTATAACCCTTTAATATACTTGACCTGTTCTTTTGATAACTTAACCTGTCTAGAATTATCTATCTGGGAATCTATAAGTTCAGCCTGTAACCTGCTCCATTCTTCGTCAGGGTGCTCGGCTACAAACCTTGCCCATCTCTCAACAAAGTCCATTCTTGTTTTCATCTTTATTAAATAGGTCTTTAAAGTATTTAATCTTTTCTATGTCTATATCATCAAACACTATCTCAAGGTGCCTGGCATCCTCAATATCTTTTTCTGAAGCTGAGATGTATCTTTTATAAGCTATCTGGGCTTCAATCTGGCTGAACAAGATCTTATTATCGTTGACATAGACCTTAATAGGGTTAAGAAGCACTAGCTTTTGTCCAGTTTTCTTAGCAACTTTTATCTCCATCCGCATAAGCGGAAAGTCTTTTCTCCAGATATTGATAGCAGTGCCTTTCATCAGGTATTCATTGTAGAGATCTTCGTGATTGTCAACAGTGAATTCAAAGCCTTTTGAGACGAATTCGTTGTACATCTCTATAAACCTGTCATATGAAATCTTTTCAATGAACATGTCAATGTCCTCAGTTGCCCTTGACCTGCCAAAGAATATAGACACATAACCACTAATTATGACATACTTAGTATATTTTTCAATTATTTCGATAACATCGAAAGCAAATTTATCGAGTTTTGTTATTGTCTTGTTTATCCTGAGTTCATTGTTTATAACCTTGAATTTGACCATATTAAATGTCGTAGTTAGCTTTCTTTATAAACATTATCCGTACTTGTCCAGTGTCCAGTGGGAGAACCAAGGGGTGTTAGATGAAGCTGAGTTTGATTTTCCTCTTGAGGTAAAGCCCAGGAGAAGGTTGTACAGGGTAGAATAACTTCACTAAGTATAAACCTTTTTCAAAAGATATCCTTTCTTTATAGCGTATCTGCAGGCTTTTTCAAGGTCCTGGAGAGTGTCCATGTTATCCTCGAGCAAAGGTACTTTTTTCTGTGTGACGACGAACTTTCCAGAGAACTTGCCAGTTTCAGGGTCGTATTTTCTGTACAAGGTGATTCTTGATCCTTTGACAAATGTCTTTACCTTTTCAGCTCCCCTTTCCTGAAACTCTTTATTATATTTGTAAAGGTCTGCGAACAATGACTTCTCAGCATCAGATTTTATTTTCTTAATTTCATATTTAAATCTTTTAATCTTTCTCATAAAATCTGTTATCATTCCATTGATTTTCCTTTCCACGTACTTGTCCTTGGTCTGCTTGAAATCCTTTCCAAATGTTTCGCAAATAAACTCATACTCAGTTTCAATATATTTCTTTACCTTTTTCTTTAGCTTTTCATAGTCAGTATACTTTTCAAGGGCTTTGATCTCTTTCTTGTATTTACCTATCATGTCTTTCCTGAGCCCTTCAAGGTCAAAGTCCTTTGATTCCACAACAGGAACAATAGTCATATGGTCGAAATCTCTCATCTCAATCTTATAAAATTGTGGGAAATAACCTTCAACACTGTAACCTGTTTTTCCGTCAACAAACAATTTTTTCACTGTTGGCGGTCTTTTAGCTTCCCTGAATATCTTTCTTACCTTGCTTAGCTCCTTTAACAGAGTTTTAGGGTCTATAGTGTTCCTTACAAATTCTGGTTTTTCACGTTTCAAGCAGTCATCTGTTGTGTAAGGTTCACAGGATTGTGTGCTGAGAACCTCAAAGACTTTTGAACCCTGCTTTTCAAGGAAAGGTTTCATCTCCTCAAACTTTGACATGCGTCTGGCTTTGCAATCTTCGAACGAGTGTCTACTAGCGTCAGGGTCAATCTTCCTGTACTTTGCAGGTTCTCCGAAAGAGGTGTACCAAACCGGTATTCCTTTAGAATTAAGTTTCACGAATCTTATGTTGATATAAAAACCCATTTTATATATCTTAATAAAAGGGAGTATTTAAAGGTAACTTTTATAAACACTTCTTACATTAATAACTGCATGGATATTAAACTCTTGAGATGGTTTATCATTAACTTCTTAGCAGCGTTTATAGTGTTCCTGGTGTTTATGGAGATTTCTAGTAATGATCTTTATGCGATAATACTTTTAGTTGTCTTGATAGTATTGTCAGTTAAGCTTCTTCCAAGGTTTGCAGAAGATAAAGCCATTAACAAGATAATCAGTATAATCATCCTCGTCTTGGTAATGTTTTTTGTGGCTAATAGCTGGCTTGGTTTAGTAGAGATAGTAATCTATATCGCTGCGCCTGTATTGTTTTACTATGCTGTGAGACATCACCAGGTTACTGGAAAGATCTTGCCAGGGAAAAAGGTGTTGTTGATAATCCTGGCTGTAGTTGTTGTCCTGTTGCTATTCTTGAATTATCTAGGTCTGTTCTGGTATCTTAACGAGCCTCTGAACGAGTTAAAAGGTACTCCAAGGACAGACTGTGTAACAGACGATGATTGCATGTTAAGAAGGGTAAGTTGCGCGCCGTGCCAGTGTTCTGGTACTGCTGTGAGCGAGGAATGGAAACCGTTCTGTCCGTTCAAGGAGCCGTTAGTGCAGTGTAAGATGTGTCCTGATGACAGTGTGGCAAGGTGTGTGGAGAACACGTGTAAAGCTGTTTTTGAGTAATTTTTATATACTTAGTTCTATATCTAGCATAGAATGGAAACAAGGACATTAACGTTCATGGTCATGTACTATGCGTGTCTAGTGTTAGGTGTACTTGGGACTGCGATGCCTTACAAGCTGCCTGCACTTAAGCTATTCTCAACAGTTTTCTTTGTGCTGGGCATAGTGTTCATGTTGTTTTCTGCTTATTTCATGTCGTTTGATCTCAAGAAGCGGTTATGGTGGGTGCTGACACTGCCTATTCTTATACTGTTCCTTGTATTCGAGGATACTGGGCACGGGTTTTATGCTATGTTCGGTATATTGGCGTTTATAGTGGCGTCTTTAGCGTGTTACCTTGTCACTAGGTATAACCAAGGCCTAAGAAAGGTAAGGCACGCGTTTATCGGTTTTATAATAACAGCTGTACCCTTGATATTCATCCAAGCGGCGGGTTATCAAGCTAATCGCGTCGTTAAGCTGACCAATCTAGTAGGTTCTTTTAGCGACGGGATTGCAGCTTTCTTCTTATTGATGTCGCATATCGTGCTTGCTGTGCTGATAATCGCTAATATTGTGCTTAACAAGAAAAAAGCTCCTGACTCTGTTAAAGTCAGATGGGTTTACATCTACCTGCCGCTGATAATGGTGGGTGTTGTGGTTGTATGGTTTAGTATCCATTATTTCTTATTTGGGTGAAATTTCAAAACTTTTATAGACATTTCTTGTATTAATCGTCTTATGAAACTCCGTGGGTTGTTTTCATAGAGTTTCTGAGAGAGAGTGTAGTTTCCTGCTTATATCTTCAAGAACATCATAATCGTGTATCTTATCCAGCCATCTTTTAGGTATCGAGCTAAAACCGTAGCAAGCACCTGCTATAGCTCCGCAGATAGCTCCTGTTGTGTCAGAGTCTCCGCCAAGGTTAACAACTTCAATCAATGTAGATTCAAAGTCTTTATTGTTACAAAGTGCATAGAACGCAGCTTGCATTGTTTCCTTGACCCAGCCTGACGGGTTTTCAATCCTGTCAGTTTTTTCGAATTTAATTGAATTGCCTTTGACAAGCTCTGCGATCATCCTATTAACCTTGACACAAGCTTTCAAGCAGGCAGCACTAGCATGTGTTATAGAGGATTCCATCTCTGAGTAAGTCTCAAGCTGTTTAGAGTTGCAAAAAGCTATGCCTATAGGAGCGCATCTCATGACGCTGCCGTTGCCTTCGTTAGGTGCAGGTATGCCTGATACAAGCGGAGACGCACCATTCTCAAGGTTTTCAAGAGCTCTCCTGACAGTGTTGCCGATGTCAGGAGGGTTAGTGCGCATCCAGTCCAGGTAGCGCGATGCAATGTCGCGTATATCAAACTCTTTCCTTTCTATCAACGACGTTGCAATGCAGAGCATCATGTCTGTGTCGTCAGTGAACTCGCCAGGTAAAAGGTTTAGCCAGCCTCCTCCTGTCATATCTTTAAGAATTCCGTGCTCTTTTCTGATCTCTGCAGGCGTCATGAACTCAACAGGAGCTCCCAGAGCATCGCCTATAGCAAGACCAAAGATGCAGCCTTTTACTTTGTCAAGGTCTACCATGATAATACCAAAGTTAGGGGATGTTATAAAACTTATCCATAGAACCTTAGCTTCTTTAAAGCTACAAGCACAGGTTTGCCTTTATCTATACCGCGGGATTTAGCTTCTTTCTTAGGAAGTGTTACAGTCAGGCTGTCTCCTGATGTTGAGACATTTGAGCTGAACTCCCAGATATCTTTATACGACATCAAAAGCTTGTACGCCTGTTCCTGGTTGCAGTTAGCAGCTTTCATTATCAAGTCAAGCTCTTCCTTCAAGCAACGGTTTTCAATCTGTTTAAGTTTCTTCTTTAGCTGGATCTCGTCTTCAAGGTCAACTATCTGCTTGATAATCTCTTTTGACATTGTTGTTCAATATATTCTTTTATGGACTTATAAGCTTTTTCCCCAAAATACTCTATACCCGGCTCTGCATTGACCTCTAGTACATAGTACCCTGATTCTGTTTCAAGTACGTCAACTCCTGCAATCTCTGTCTCTATTAATAGAGCTATATCTACTGCGATCTTCTCAAGTTCTGGGATAGAGAACTGTAATAGCTCAGGTTCAGAGCTAACATTCTTTTTCCAGTTATCTGATTTCCTGCTAACAACTCCGATAACCTTGCCTCCTACTACTAAGACCCTGAAATCCCTAACAGGTTCAACATATTCCTGTAACAGGTATTTTCTTCTGTTGCTAACCAACAAGTTTAATGCTTCTTTCAACTGTTCCTTGTCCTTGATCAAGGCTTTTCCATAGCCAGCGTGTTCGCCTTCTATCTTTAAAATAACAGGAAACTTGTCAGTATCTATAATCTCGTGGCCATAGAAACATGTTGTTTCAGGCACATTGTAACCTTTTTCCTTTAACAGTTTCAAGGTGTGGTATATCTGGAACGACTTTAGGCTTGCGCTTGGCTTGTTCAAGACTAAACCGTTGAAGTCCTGCAGAGCTTCAAAAAATCTCTTGTCAAGGTCTGATTTTGGGAGTCTTCTAAGCAACACAATGTCTGGTTCAAACATCTTCCTGTTCTTGTAGATCGAGAGTTTACCGTGCATGTCAAGCTTCCATTGTACCTCTTCCAGGCCTGGTAAAACCAGGCAGTTCTCAAAATACTTTAACCATCCATGCTCAAATCCGATCACTAATAATTTTTGTTTCATCTTATATATCATATTAAGAAGAGGAGCAACTATAAAAACCTTTCTGAAAAAGCGAAAGCTTTAAATATTTCAAACACCTACTAATAATAATGGGGTGATGCCCATGAAATGTAAAGAATGCGGTGGTGTTATTTTTTTTGACAATGTTGAAGCGTACTGTCAAAGCTGCGGGCTAGTGGCTGATGAAGCTCCTATCAATTTTGGCAAGGAAGGGTTTGAGGATCCTGATAAGCCGGGCCAGGGAAGGACAGGAGCTCCTATCACATGGTTAAATCCTGGTATAGGAAGCACGTTTAATCCAAAGGAGCGGGGGTTTAAGAGATGAAACCTGAAGATATAATAGAAACCATAAACAATGGTTCTGAAAGGAAGAAGAAGAAGCTTGTTAAAAAGTTGTCCAAGCTGACAAAAGGAACAGGGATACTATTTTATGAGATACCTTTAGGCCATGTTGCGTACGAGGGAGACTATCTTAGAAAGTTGCTTGACACTAACGATGTGTGTGCAGCTAAGGTCCTTGCTTTAGCTACAAGTCATAATATCCAGGGAGATGTTGGTGTTGACAAGCTGGCTAGAAGGATAGAAGAGATGCCTTCTATCTATGAGCTAAAGCTGAAACTTCTATCGTGCATGGACGGAGATAAAGAGTTTATGTATCATCTCAATAGGACGATGGGGTGTCTGCACTGCACTGTTTTTGTAAACAACACTGCAGAAGTTGTTTGCACTGGATGCGGTCTGCAGCTTAATCACGTACAGGTTGATTGGTCTAAGAATGTAAAGAGCAGAGTCTTAAGCTGTCCTAAGTGCAGGTCTCAAAAGTTTGGTTATATTGTTAATGAAGGTGAAAGATTTAGATGTGTGGTTTGTGGTGGAGCGTTTAAGATGAATGAACTAAGGTGATAAAATGCTGGCACGTATAATGACAAAATGTCCGAAATGCGGCTCTGAAACCTACTTTCTTTTTAGTATGAAAGTGGTTAAAGAGGGAGATGATTATTTTCAGAAGTCTTCTCATCTATGCAGCAAGTGCAAGTATGCTTGCTGGTTTAAAGAGACTCTAACTAAAGAAGAGGGCGAAAGAAGGTTTTGGAGTTATGAAGAATGATGTTTCATAAAAACAAATAAAAAAAATAAATAATCCTTATTTCTTTAGAATGTGTCCCAGGCCTAGTAAGATAAAAGCTAGTCCTGATAGCATTGGCGCGCCAAAGCTTAGGTTTGTTACAAGCATGTATGCACCGATGATCAGTACAATGATGCTGAAAATCATAGCCAGTTTCATTTTGGGTTACCTCCGTTTTTTTGTATAATTGTGATGTTCAGGTATATAAATTATTTGGTGCTTTTTAGAATTCTGTAATAAATTCAATCACCCTGTCAGCTATAGCTGATAAGAACGGTTTGTGCTTTCCAAGCACTATGACCTGCTTGCCAAGGGCTTTTGCATAGCCGACCTCGAAATGTAAGCCGTTAGAATCATCAGCCAAGGCAAGGATGCAGTCTGCCTTTCTTATCTCTTCATCTACTATCCTAAGATTTTCGTCCAGAGGTAAAGGCGCTCCGTATTTCTGCGCGTCCCTGTAATAGATGAACGGTTCATGGCCTTTATTGATAAGGACCTTGCGTATCTCTTCAAGTCTTTCCCTAAGCATGTCATGGTCTGTTCCTGAGAGCTTGTATGCTATGAAGATTTTCATG
>JAHWHD010000014.1 GCA_019323525.1 Candidatus Woesearchaeota archaeon | reverse complement strand
TTCAGTACGTCTTTATCCTTGTACTTGAAAGAGACATCGCTGAACTGAATTGTCTTCCAGTCTTTAGGGAATCCTTTATCTCTTTCATCGAGATACTCTCTGCCAAGTATGGTCATAAACCTGCCAAGTTTTGTTTTTACGTCTATGTATTCAATGCTTCTATCTGTTATACTCTCAAGTGCAGCTTTTAGCCTGTTGAAATAGCTTGAGTAAACATAGATGGAGCCGACTGTTATAGAGGCTGATAGTGCGTCAAATCCTACCATCAGAACAAATAACGCATAGCCAACAGCTGCAAATGTCTTGATAGTTTTTACCTTAAATTGGCCAAACTTTTTTGCTCTTAACCATGTCCTGTAATATTTTTCCTCATACTCTTCAGTAGACTTTGTGAACACCTTCTTAAGACCCATTGATTTTACTGTTAATAGGTTTGAGGAACTTTCGTGCAGCTTTCCAGAGACTTTCTCTTTAATCTTGGCAGTCTCAGTCCTTAGCGCTGTAAGCCTTTTGTTGAAGTATAGCTCTCCAAACACATAAACAAGAGCATAACCTAGGCCGAATAACGCATATCGCCAGTCAAGTGCAGCAAATATCCCTATAGCTCCGACTAATCCTACAAGTATGTCAATACCTTCATTTGAGAAAAGGTGGATACCTGTGTAGATTGCTTCAGAACCTGAGTTTATTTTTTCGATCTTCGAGCCAGTCTCTTCTTTCTCGTGCCATTTTAGCGGAAGATCCATCAACTTGTTCATTGCACTGATTCGGGTATTTTTCCTGATATCTCCTGCCAATGCCTGGAGCCTGAACTTTGCAAAGAAACGCATCCAGACCTGGAAGGCCCCTATCGATGCTATTCCCGCAACTGCAAGGTAGAATCCAGTTAGTGGCTGCTGGTTGTAGTTTACAAAGAAGTCTACAATATGGCCTAGTAAATATGCTATTACAAAGCCGCCTGCAGTGCTTAGAGCCTTCAAAGCTGTCATCACAGAGAACCTGAGCCTAGATCCTCTTAGTAGTGACCAGTAGTCGTGTAGAAAGGTTTGGGTTTTGTAGAGGTTTTTCATAAACCATATATGAAAATAATGCTATTTAAACACTTCTTTTGTGGAATATATATTAGAAAATATATATTTTAAAAACGAAAAGTATTTAAAAGGTTCAAAGACTTATTATTATAGGGGAGTGAAAATAGCTAATTCTAGTAAATTTTATATAAAATGCTCAATGTCTAGGTTAAAATGAGCTTAACATCTAAGATAAGCAAGCTGATGGTCGGGATTGCTGCTGCAGGTATGCTGATGGCAGCTCCTGTGAAAGCAGAGTCCACAATGGTTTTCAAAGGGAACGGAGTTAGGTATGAAAGGGTCCGCGATCCCTCAGCAACTCTGACCAACCCCAATCTGTATGTTATTGCTAATGATTTCAATGACAGAAGGCCGTTATATTTGCGGTTTGCTGACATTGATGGTCTTGATAAGATAGTTAAGAGAGATGGAAAAGGAAGACATCTTGAGACAATCAAATGTGACGGGTATAGGAAAACAGTGTGTATACCTCCAGTTGCGGTTACTGGAAAGGACTATTTGTTTGATGTTCATGATAGGAAAGGTCTTTCAGCTAAAATCTTTGTGACGATGTCTCCATGGTTTCCAAAGTATAAGTTAGTGATTGGACGCAAGACTGAAATTGGGTTTGATGATGGCTTAGGGCTGGGCCAACATGATGAGTTCTTCCCAAAAAATTATATCTGTAAACCAAATCAAAAAATTGAGTTGTGTCTGCCAAGGCAAGGTTTGTCTCAGTGGGAATTTGATCCAGACGAATATATTAGAAGCATGCCAAAAGATGGGTTTAAGATCCGGCGTATAAGGGGTAAAAGGCATTGTTATAGGATTATACCTCAGTTTGACATGTTTACTGTACAAGGTATTGGTCAGTTCTATGAAACTAAATTAAACCATAGAAGTCAGCCACATCATTTCAGGTTAAAATGAGCTTAACATCTAAGATAAGCAAGCTGATGGTCGGGATTGCTGCTGCTGGTATGCTGATGGCAGCTCCTGTGAAAGCAGAACCTACTAGAGTGTTCCAACTGCACAAGACCGGATGGAAAGAACATAATAATTACGGAACAAAAAAGACTCCTCTGTTTAGCCTTGATAATTCTGCTGATGTAAGAAAGCCGGTTTCTATTTGTATAAAAGATAAGGATGGGCTTGATAGTATGACTGCAATATACTTTGGAAGAGCGTATACTAGAGATTTTGATTTCAGATCAAAACAAGGGTTTTGCCCTACCTCGAGAGCGTGGAGTTTTGAGCCTTCTCCAGTAACTGAAAGAATATATCTTCTTTATGTGCGTGATAGGTCTGAGAAAGAATCAAAGATTCGTGTTCATATACATCCATGGCATCCTAATTATTCTTTGACAATCGGAGACAGGCTTAGTTTTGGACTTAACGAGTCTTTAGGAGTAGGTCGGCCTTTTCCTTACCATTACAAGCCAGAAGAAAAAATTGAACTACACATGCCTAAGCAGGGTAACTTTGATCCAGATGAATACATTAGAAACATTCCACAAGATGATTTTAAGATTAGAAAGCTAAAACAGTATCGTTATAGGATCATGCCATTAAAGCCGAACTTTGATGTAGAAGGAATTGGTTCTTTTACAAGAATTAGATAATCATCGGCACAACTCATTATTATCCTTATAATCAACAACTCTAAGATCTCCGTTATATTCTAATGTTGCAAGTCCGCAGTTGCTGAACTTGGTTCCGTCTACAATCCCTTCCATGAATCCTAGATGTTTAAGCAGGCAGACATTGATATTGCCGTGCATGATTGCAACGACATCTTTAGATGTTTGGGATACAATCTCTG
>JAHWHD010000071.1 GCA_019323525.1 Candidatus Woesearchaeota archaeon | reverse complement strand
AGGAACGTCATCCCAAGAAATCCTATAAAGGCCACAATAGGGTCAAACTCAACATACTTCAGACCGTGCGGTCCTAAGATAGCACCAATCAAGATTATAGAAGTTACAAACGGCATCCTTACCTTTCTAAATAGTTCAGGTATTGCCAAGCCTGCGAACAGTATCACAAGCAATATGATAAGTGAAGTTTCTACTGCCATCCTCTTTTTAACCTAATTCTTGGTTTCTTTATATATAAATGTTGTTGTGTTATGGAGAATAAACGCCGTGGCCCGGACTTTCAGTCCTCTTGTACGGTTCCAAAAGGATTTTTGAACCGGGATATCCCGAAGGAAACAAGCTATCTTGTAAGCCAATTTCCAGGCTTGCGCATTTGGTTAACAAATACTTTGTACTTGCTATGTACCAGGTTGTGCCACCACGGCGTACACTTCTTCATTCTCAGTTTATTTATATAGTTTATGATAATATTTATATAGAATTACCGCTTTACCTAACCTTGGTGATTAAACCATGGAAAAACAAGAAATAGGTAAGATAACACATTATTTCGACAAGATAGGAGTGGCAGTTCTAGAACTATCAGCAGACCTAAAGCTAGGCGAAAAGATTAGCATTGAAGGCCACGACAATATAGTAGAGATGACTGTAGACTCAATGCAGATCGACAGGAACCCTATCGAGGAAGCTAAAGCAGGCCAGGCTATAGGCTTAAAGACTCCTGACCCAGTCAAACCTGGCGATGTTGTGTACAAGGTTAGTGAATAACTATATTCTCTATTTTAATTATTTTTTTAAACCATCTCTATTCACTCCAATATATGTACGAAAAACTGTTCTGGCTAGATGATTCACCTACGTTCCTTCCATCACTAGGAATAGACCTTGTAGCTTTGCTTAACAGGACAACCTTTGCATTTGACTTTAACCAGGCTAAAAACATTGTTTCCAGGGTAACTGATTTTGACCTGCACATACTTGACGCAGACTTTCCTAACGATATAGAGACTGACCTAAGGGTCGCGCTTAACGACTGGCTTGAATCTATCAGGAGAGGTAACAAGCCAGACGTCTTTACTCGGTATTCAGGCAATATTGAATACGACAACTTCATACCTTTCTACGAACAGCTCCTCCAGGACAGGAAAGTGATTGTACACTCCGCATCACTTGTAGCTGCAGAGTACGCTTGTAAAGTACACCTTCCGTTCTATTCAAAAAGAAGCGGCTATAACGAAAAAGATGTCGAGCACATGGTAGATTCTGCCTGGAGAACAACTGGATGGAAACTCGACCCTGAAGGTTGGGAATTCGGGTCAACTAAAGACATGGTAGAGAGATATTTGAAATGATATGGCAAGCAATGGGCTTTGACCTTGACGGAACCTTGATAACAGTAGAACCAGAATATATTCTAACTGTAGTGAGAGAAACCCTTGCGGTTTTCAACAAAACATGCACTGACGAAGAAGCTTTCATATTCTGGTACCAGGGCGACAGGAGCAACTACATAAAGAGAACCTTTGATATTGACTCAGAAATATTCTGGCCAACTTTCTATTCCTTCCACAGCTATGATCGAGAGAAACATTTCGCAGTAGTGTATGACGACGTCCATGTCCTGAAAGAGGTAAAATCAGCAGGTATCAAAACGTTCCTTGTCACAGGATCACCCCAAGATTTGATGGAGGGGAAGATAGCGGTGCTTGAACAAAAAGTCCTTGGCAGCAACTTCTTTGACATGGCAATCTCGGCTAACCCTAAATCCGGCAACCCTAACAAGACAAAGCCAGACACATTGATAGAATGCATGAGAACCTTAGAAGTGCCCCCTGAAAGAACACTCTATGTAGGCAACTCGGCAGAAGACATGGACTTTGCAGAAAAAGCAGGCGTAAAACCCATCATTGTCAAGAGAGACATAGACTTCCCTGGCCTGGAATACGCTAACATAATCTCTTCTTTATATTCTTTAAGAAATATGATATGATAAAAAAAACTATTCAACTACTTCTTCTTATACGTGTCTGCAATCATGGGCTTTGTATAGTTACAGTTCATGCATGCTATGTTAGCAGTTAGTGCTTTTTGATGCCTGGAACCGTCCCACAACCACCCTTTACTATCTGCTATCTCATCTTCAAGAGCTTGCTGAGCATCCATCCTGCATCTGTCCCTGGCAATTAGATAGAATTCTCCGTTATTGCCTTCCTTCTTTGCACTTGCATTATGCTCACAGCAGGCTTTGCAAGATTTTATAGCTCTCTCGACTGACATAATCATCTATTATCAGCCGGTTATTTAAAAAGAATATTGAACTCTAGAATCTATTCAACCATCTCAATCTCAATATTAAGCCCCTCTGGAATAGGTACTCTCATTACCAACCTTAAAGCTCTCTCATCAAGACCAAGGTCGATCATACGTTTATGGATCCTCATCTCGTAACGTTCCCATGTAGCAGTTCCATTGCCGCAAGGAGATTTACGAGTAGTAACCTTTAACTTTTTAGTAGGAAGAGGGATAGGACCACGCATCTGCACACCTGTCTTGTCGGCAATATCCTTGATAGTGCTACATATCTCGTTAATCTTGTTAATATCCGTACTTGCCAACTTTATTCGTGCTTTTTGCATGTTTCCTACCTACATGATAAATCAGATTCATCATGGATAAAAAATAAAAAATTTTTATTTCTTAACCACTGTTGTACACATACCAGCTGCTACTGTTGTACCTGAATCACGTACAGCAAACCTTGACAGCTGCGGTATCTCTTTCTGTGTCTCGATCACAAGCGGTTGGATTGGCTTTATCTTGACAATAGCTGCGTCTCCGTTCTTGATGAAGTCAGGGTTCTCTTGCAGAACTTCACCAGTTGCTGGATTCAACTTTTTCTCGATCGCTGTTATCTGGCACGCTACTTGTGCAGTGTGAATGTGGAACACAGGCGTGTAACCTACTGTTATAACGCTTGGATGGTTCAATACAACAATCTGTGCAGTGAACTCTGTAGCAACAGTTGGTACATTATCTTCATGTCCCATTACATCTCCTCTTGCAACGTCTTTCTTACCGAATCCTCTGATACTCAAACCAACGTTGTCACCTGGTTCAGCAGACTGCATCTGCTCGTGGTGCATCTCTATAGACTTACACTCTCCGTGTACGCCTTTACCTTCCCTGCCAGGAACAGCTACAACCTTGTCACCAACTTTAAGAACACCAGTCTCAACCCTTCCAACTGGTACAACCCCTATACCTGTGATGTTGTACACGTCCTGGATAGGTAGCCTTAATGGTAAATCTGTTGGTTTCTCAGGCTCTTTCAGGTTATTGATTGTATCTAGAAGCGTTCCGCCAGTGTACCAGCTCATGTTTTCACTTTTCTTTACAATATTATCTCCTAAAAGTGAAGCAACTGGTACAAAAGGAATCTCTGCAGGGTTATAACCTACAGTCTTAAGCAGAGCAGACACCTGTTCCTTAACCTCGTTGAAGGTTTTCTCTTCATACTTTACCATGTCCATCTTGTTAACAGCTACAATAAGCTGGTTAACTCCAAGTGTCCTTGACAGGAACACGTGCTCTTTTGTCTGTGCCATTACACCGTCGCTTGCAGCAACTACAAGAACACCAGCATCAGCCTGTGAAGCTCCTGTAATCATGTTCTTGATAAAGTCCTTGTGACCTGGTGCATCGATTATTGTAAAGTAATACTTGTCAGTCTCGAACTTCTTGTGAGCAAGGTCGATTGTAACCCCTCTCTCTCTTTCTTCTTTTAGATTGTCCATTACGAAAGCGAACTCAAACCCGCCTTTTCCAAGCTCTTCAGCTTTATCCTTCAACTTTCTCATTGCTGCTTCGTCAATATTTCCGCTATCGAATAGCAGTCTACCTACAGTTGTTGATTTACCGTGATCAACGTGTCCTACAAATACTAGGTTTATGTGTGTTTTACCTTTAGCCATATTGATTTCCCCTCCAATTTTTTCTTAGAGCATAATAACTCTTTAAATATGCTATTTGGGATTTAACAGTTATATATAAATCTTTCTGATGTTTATATACAGTATAGACCCATCAGGCTTTATAAATTAAGAATACAAAAAATAAAAATAAAATAACCTTACTGATTCCTTGAACTCTTTGATTTAAAGGTTCAGTAATGAGTAGCATTACTGATTCTCGCTCAGACCTTTCCTCTCACGTATCTGTTTAAGGATCTTCTGCTGAAGTTCATCTGGAAGCTTCTCGAACATCTGGTCAATAAGAGACGAAGTTCCACGACCGCCAGTAGCTGAACGTAGATCCGAAGACCATCCGAACATCTCTCCTACAGGCATCTTTGCCTTGACAACCACGTCGTTACCTTCCTGGTTCATCTCAAGCAGCTGTCCACGTTTGTTCGAGACGATTTTAGATATCTCTCCCATGTTCTCGACAGGAGCCTCGATATGCAGGATCTGCAACGGTTCGAATATAACAGGAGCAGCTTGCATCATTGCACCACGTATACCCTCTCTTACTGCTGGATAGACTTGTGCAGGACCTCTGTGGATAGCGTCTTCGTGCAGTGTCATGTCTGTCATGTTCACCAAGACCCTTGTGCATGGTTCTCTGGCCAGTGGACCCTGGTTCATCACGTCCTCGAACATGTCATTGATCATCTCAATAACCTCTAGAAGATGTACCTGACCACGCGTAGTTTCCATGAACACGTTGCTGTTATATATGTCCTTCACCCTGTCAGCCACTTTAGGGTCAAACCCGTACTCGATGAACTTGTCCCTTAGAGCTGTGTCCTTCTTCTTGACACGCATCTCAGGTATGTGCCCGGCCTTTATAGCTTTAGCAATCTCTGCACTAAGAGGTTCTACCTTGAAATAGAACTTGTTGTGCTTGTTAGGAGACTTTCCTTCAACCTCAACTGAAGGTTTCATCACAGTCTCTCTATACACGACAATAGGCGGAGATGTAGAAACCTCGATACCTTTCTCAGACTTTATCCTGTTCTCGATAACCTCAAGGTGAAGCTCTCCCATACCGTGCATAAGGTGCTCGCCTGTCTCTTCATTGATTTCAATCTTGATTGTTGGATCCTCTTTCTGTACAATCCTAAGGACCTCGATCAGTTTAGGCAAGTCACTAGGCTTCTTAGCCTCGATAGCTTTTGTAATGACTGGGTCAAATATGTGCGTAATCTCTTCAAACGGCTCAGTAGGCTCGATTGTTATAGTCTCTCCAGGCCTTGACTTTACACCGCCTATACCGATGATGTTACCTGCAGGTACGTTGTCAACAATCTCTCTTTTTGCACCGTTATAGATAAACACCTGCTGCACTCTTGATGGCTGTTTCAGTCTATTCAGAAAAACATGCGTACCTTTAATCATTGTTCCTGAAAAAAGCCGACCAGCTGCGATCTCTCCTGCCTGCGGATCAACAACAATCTTTGTGATTACAAAGAACAAAGGTCCTTGCGGGTTACAGGCTCTCAAGGATTTACCTTCCTCGCTCTCGATATCTCCGTGCCATATCTTTGAAATTCTGTAATTCTGCGCGTCTACAGGGTTAGGGTGATGCCTGATAACCATGTTAAGGATAACTTCATGGATTGGAGCTTTCTTTGCAAGCTCTTTATACGCGTCCCCGCCCTTTTCATAAGCGTCTATGATTTCCTTGAAGGTAATACCTTTCTTCTGCATGTAAGGGATAGAAAGTGCCCAGTTATGGAACGCTGAACCAAAAGCTACACTGCCGTCCTGTACATTCACCTGCCATTTCTCGCCGTAATCTTTCTCTGCGATATTCTTTATCAGCCTGTTAACATTATTGATTATGTCTATAAACCTCTCTTGCATCTTTTCAGGTGTAAGCTGCAGTTCCTTTATCAGCCTGTCAACCTTGTTGATGAACAAGACCGGCTTAACTCTTTCTTTAAGAGCCTGTCTTAGAACTGTCTCAGTCTGCGGCATGATACCTTCAGATGCACAGCAAAGTACGATTGCACCGTCAACAGCCCTCATCGCTCTTGTAACGTCTCCGCCAAAATCAACGTGGCCTGGCGTGTCGATAAGGTTGATCAGATATTCTGCACCCTCAAACTCGTGCACCATAGAAACTGAGGCAGAGTCGATAGTGATACCTCTTGCCTGTTCATCTTCGTGAAAATCTAAAGCGCAGGCTTTACCTGCTAACTCCTCTGACAACATTCCTGCTCCTGACAAAAGATTGTCAGAGAACGTTGTCTTGCCATGATCAATATGAGCGCATATAGCGATGTTCCTGATATTATTAGGAACCTTCATGATCCTTGTTACCTTGTCAACCATCTTTTCTCCCATTTTACCACCTTATAAGTTTTTTCTATAGACTAAGTCTTCGTCAACACGTTTCCATACGTATATTTCATCGTCTTTGAACCACACCTTTAGCTCTCGTTCAGCTTCTTCAGGAGTTCCTGATGCGTGTATCAGGTTCTGTATCGGACGTTTGCCTGCATCAGCCAAAGGATAATGGTCAATTGCAAAATCCCCTCTTATAGTTCCTGGCTCGCTGTCAAAAGGGCTTGTCGCGCCTACAATCTTCCTTATCTTTGCAACTGCGTTATGGCCTTCTATGACCAAAGCGATCACAGGACTCATTGTAACATAGTCCATTAACATCCTTCTAACCCTTTGTCCAATCTCTATCTCAGTCTCTTTGATCTCTACACCCTTCTTTGCATAAGCTGCTTTTTGTTTAGTACCTACAGCTTTCATCCACTCCTCGTCATCAGCATAATGCTCCCCAGCCAACTTTTCATCAGCGTATACCATCTTCATGCCTATTATCTTTAGGCAGCACTGTTCAAATCTCTTGATTATCTCTCCTACCAACCCTCTTTGAACACCATCAGGTTTAATCAATACTAAGCTACGTTCTATCATTTTTTCGTCTCCCTGTGATATTCTGTCCACTCAGTGTTAGCAGGTTTATGCCTGAGCTTAAAAGTGTGCTTCTCGCACTTGTTAGAACAAAACCAAAAAATCTTTCCGTCTTTCTTGACATACATCTTGCCAGTTCCCTGCTCGATCTTTTTTCCGCAAAAACTGCACTTTGCCATTTTTATCTACCTTTCCTGCTAAGAGCTCTTGCTTCAATCTCAGTCTCTCTTAACATCAGTATGTCTCCTACTTTTGTAGGTCCTTTGACGTTCCTTCTGAGGATCTTGTTAGCGTCCCTTCCCTCAAGGACTTTACACCTTACCTGGACAGCCTCTCCCCTTGTACCTGTCCTGCCTATAACTTCCTCGACACGTGCAGGAACTGCATACGAGAATTGTACTCCTGTCTTCTTCTCCTCAACTTTATTCTCTGTTCTTGCCATTATAATCACTCTTCAGCTATTTGTTTAATGATCGCTTTTGCATCTCCTTCCTGGACAACTGCAACACTAACTGTAGAAACAGAGATTCCTGCAGCAGCTCCCAGCTCCTCTCTTGAAGGCACTTCTACACAAGGTATACCTTTCTCCTTGCACAGGGCAGGTATATGCATCACAATCTCTGGCGGGTTAACGTCCTTAGCAACTGCCACCAGTTTAGCATTACCTCTCTCTATAGCTTTTGTAACCTCGTTTGTACCTTTCTTGATCTTGCCTGTTTTACGTGCAATCTCAATAGCCTCAAATACCTTATCTATATCTGCCATTTTCTACCCTCCATTTTATTAGGTAACAAAAAAAAGAACATGTTACCTCAATCCGTCTCCTTCAGTGCTACTCTTGTTCCAAGAGTGATAGCCCATTTGCACTTCCGAAGCATCAATCATCGGTTTAATTCCTAAGTTAAAGAAGTTATATTTAAATGTT
>JAHWHD010000070.1 GCA_019323525.1 Candidatus Woesearchaeota archaeon | reverse complement strand
TACGAAACCTATAACATGTTCGGAGACACTTTTCTGATCAGAGATAAGATGACAGCTGATGGTCTTCAGAGGCAGGTAAGTATTACTAAACAACTAGCAGGCGGTGGAACAATGCAAGTACCGATTACTTTGCAACAGTATGACCAGTATGTAAAGGCGTTTTCTGAAAACAATGGAAAGACGTTCTATGATGAAAGGGGTATAAGGAGAACTTCTGAAGCTTATTTTGACGAAAATGGCAATATGCAGGTCAGGTACGAGACTGACACGGGCGGTTATTCAAGGAACACTGAGTGGATAAAGTCGCGGATAAAAGCTTTTAACAATGAGAAAGCAAGGGTCGATGCCTCAAGGTTATACTCATGGGCAAAGTCAGGCCAGGAACTGACTAACCTTTTCGGATGGGATGATAAAACTGTTGACTGGGCTGAGAAATTGTTCAGTAACGAAGATGTTGCCAATTTTATGAAAGGTAAATGGGAAGACAGTTTCTGTAACTGGTTCGGGCATGTCGACAAACCGTCTGAGATTGCAGGAGTTTTTTATGACCCTGAAACTAACATGATAATGCATGCAGAGGGTGAACGCTCAAAGATGGAGTTTGTCAATGAGTCTGGTGAACAGAAACAGTACCTTTACAAGATCACTTTCGCAGTTAACTGCGGGAGTTCAGCTAACCAATCAAATAACAGGATGAAGTTCAATCTCGAGTTAAGAGGGGATACTAACAGAAAGTTGTGGGCTGAAGATTATATGTTAGGAGGAAAGATGCCTACAACTAACCCGCTCCAGAGCGGTGTTGACCTGCCTGATTATATAGGTGCTCTTGGCACATCTGCGATTGTAGAGTACAGTAATAATTATTACACTAAAATTTGTATGGTGTATACTCTTTATGGAGAGTGGCCGCTGGAGTCTGGGGAGAGATGTAATGATTTAGTGGATACTGAGTCAAAGCTTACTATTGCAGAGATGAACCAGAAACAGCAGTTGCCGCAGGATGTTGCTGATGCGGTTGCAACCTCTGATACTTACATACCGCCAACAAGGCAATCAATATGAAGTTCAAAGACAGTTTCAGGCCAGGGAACAGGTTTTGGTTAGTTTTAGGTATGGAGTACGCGTTCCTGGCAGTATCGTTACTTTTTGTATGGTTGTACGGTCTTTCAATGAACACTCTGAGTGATTTATTTCCTAACGAGCTTGACCTGTTAGCTCCACAGCATATCCTTGAAGCGAACACAGCTTCAATGGAATTTGCAGTTGGAAGGCTCATAATCTATACTGTAATATTATTAATTGTACTGCTGCTGAACTTTTCGTTCTGGAAAGGTTGGATCTGGGCTAAGATGTTGAAGAAGAGGTATAATTGGAAATTATACTTAAAATTCACTTTAGTAAACCTTCCTTGGCTGATAATCTGGATATTTGTTATGATGGTTGTGCTGCTTGTGCTTGGCTCTCTAGTGGGAAGTGCTCTGGACTTCTTAGTGCCGACTATAGGCGTAACATTATCGTATATAGCAATGCTTCCAGTCTATATATTTGTCTTTATGCCGATTGTTGCGTTCCTTATCACTTCAGGAAATGTACTCTATATCAACTTTTTCACAAAAAAGAGGTTCATAAAAGAGACTTGGGAAATAATAAAGGATATCAAAAAGTACTGTGTAATGTATATCTGGATGGGTGTGCTGTTGTTAGTGCTCTCAATCATCTATCCGTTTGTAGGGTTTGCAAGCGTTACAGGTATATTGATATCGTTCATATTAATAGCACTTTACAGTGCATGGTTAAAGTTTTACATAGTAAAGTCGGTTTAAAATGAAACACAAAAAAAGACACGGAAAATCAAGTTTTCCTGGTCTTTGTTTTTCAAATAGCACAAAATGAATCATCGAAAAAAAAGAGGGCAGATAACTATCTTTATAGTTGCAGGGATTATAATACTGATAGCTGTAGGTCTTTTCTTCTTGTTCAGGTATCTTAGTATCCAAGAGCCTGTGATAGCTGTGCCTGAAGAGATCGCTCCTGTAGCGAGTTTTGTACAGGATTGCATGGCTACAACATTGACAGATGCAGTTACTCTTGCAGGTATACAAGGTGGCTGGATAACTATTCCAGAGGACCTTGCAGAGAACCCTTTCGGGCATCTGCCTGTTGCAGGAACTATAAAGACGCCAATGTGGTATTATGGAGGGACGTTAAGGGTTCCAGAGATTTTTGAAATAGAGGATGGTTTAGCTACTTATGTGCAGCAGAATCTTGACTTGTGTTTACAAAACTTTACTGAGATAGAAGCATTTACTGTAATAAAACAGGCCGAGCCTGTTGTATCTGTCACAGTCAATAAAGAGGATGTACGTGCATATATCGTAATGCCTGTCGAGATATTCAAGGATGGCCAGAGATATGAATGGGATGAGTTTACAACAAAGATAGATGCTAAACTCTTCAAGGCTTATGAGACAGCTGTCCAAGTCCTTAACAATGAGAACAGCAACATGTTCCTGGAATCAATGACAATAGATATGATAGCTCTTGACCCAGACATTCCTCTGACAGATTTCAGGTTTGATTCATGCAGGCGATTGACATGGTCAAAAAGTTCTATAGTTACACGGTTAAAGGACACACTTTATTATAATATTCCGAGGTTAAGGGTTAACAGGACATTGTATGATAGGTTTGAGCAAGGAGAGGATTATCAAAAGAACCATTTTGTTATAGATGCTCTTGACCAGGCAAACAGAGATGTCTTGGTAGGGTTTAGGTTTGATGAGGACTGGCCACTGCTGATGACTGTGCGGCCAAGTGACGGAGATATACTGAAAGCTAACTCTGGAAAGGGCTTTGCAAAATATTTGGCGTTCTTGTGCATGAACGTGTACCATTTTACTTATGATATTGAGTATCCTGTTGAGGTTATAATAAGAGAGGAGACAAGCTTTAACGGTCAAGGTTACTTGTTCAGGTTTGCAACTCCAGTAATAATTAAACAAAACCAGGGTAGCAGGGATTATGTTGGAGAGCCTAGCCTTGAACTTCCAAGGTTTGAGCCTGAGTTCTGTGACAGGAAGACTGACAAGGGGTATGAAATCAGGGCAGTTGACGCTGAAAGTAATGAGGAGCTTAACGCTAACATATCGTTTGAGTGTCTGGTGTTCAGATGTGACCTTGGCAAAACACAATTATCTGCAGACGATCTTTATGTAAACCTTATGACGCAGCTGCCTAGCAGTTGCACAGGCGGTAACCTGATAGTGAATGAACAATACGATCCTGATTTGAATCTTGGATATTTCGAGAGCCTGTTGCACATTGACCTGGAAGAAGAAGGTCCTTTTAAGATTCCTGTCAAGCAGTACAAAAAGCTTGAGATTAATGCTAAAAAGTACAGGAAAGATGATCTTACCACAGGTCTTGACCTGGAACAGGGCGAGGAATTGTTCATACAACTTGAAAATGAGAGCATGGATTATTCAGAGTTTTATGCATGGAACCTTGAGGATGAGGAGGAGCAGGAGAAGGTCAATCTTTTGCTAGGTGAAGGCTCTTATGATGTTACATTGATGCTTACCAAAGAAGAGAGGTATGTTGGCGGCTATAGAGGAAGGCTTGACTTAACATTCAGTGATGTGGCTGATAATGATGTTATAGAGTTTCCTGTAATAGTCGATGAAACTGTGCTTACAGATGACGAGGTGGTAGACCTTATAACGTTCATAGAAGGACAGACCTATACTTTAAAGCCAGAGTTAAGATGAGAAAACTAATGCTTGGGATTATTGTATTGATATTGCTAGTTCCAGTTGTATATTCATTAACAATCAGTACGGTTTACTCGAATGCGGTTGGTGATAGAACTGTTGAGATTAACTGGACAACTGATACTGAAGCAGATTCTAAGGTTGTGTACGGGAAAACGACCTCTTTAGGAGAGGTTGAGTACAGTTCTGCAAGGGTACAGTGGCACGGCGTTGTCTTAACTGGTTTAGAACCTGATACTGAGTATTATTATGGTGTTGAGTCGAGCGACGGGCTAGAGGTAAAATATGATAGTAATGATAATAACTTCTATAAGTTCAGGACAAAGGAACAGATATTGTTCGCAAATATCCTGCCTGACAATATCGGAACCGACAGTGCTGAGATCAAATGGGAGACCAACATTGATGCAGGGTCGTTAGTGCGTTATGGTCTTAGCTCGAGCAACCTGGACAAACAAGCATCAGTAGATGGGAAAACCAAGACGCATAATGTGAAATTAACAGGTCTTCAAAACGGAACAACGTATTTCTATAATATCATCTCAGACTATGCTGAGGCAGGTGTTCGTGATTTCACCACACGTGTTGATGTCGAGCCTCCTGTTGTGTATGATTTTTCTGTGCCAGAGTATTATAATAAAGACATCATTGATATCAAAGGCACCACTAAGCCAAGTTCAGAGATATTTGTGTACCTTGAAGGTAGGCTGATCAGGCAAGGAACTGCGAGGAGCACTGGAGAGTTCAGTTTCAACTATATATCTTTAGCTAAAGATGTTAACAAGATAAAGTTAAGGGTTGTTGACCCTTATGGAGAGGTCTTTGAAAAGGAGTATACAACTACTATAGATATTGTGCCTCCAGAGGTTACACTTAGCAAGATACCTGATGCTTTGCAGACTACTACACAGACCCTGACAGGAACTGTTAATGAGCCTGTTTCTGTGACAATAACAATCAATGATAAGATTGTTTCATTTAATACAACTGAAAAGATTAGCCAGACTCTTGCGTTTGTAGAAGGGGATAATAATCTAATAGTGACTGTGAAGGACAGGGCAGGCAATGTCTATGAGCTCAAGAAAAAGGTGTATGCTGACTCTAAGAATCCTACCTTGACATTGACTAATCCTATTTCCTCGTACGACCCATCGATTGGCAAGAATATAAGGTTCAAAGGTACACTTAGCGAGCCTGGAGATATCTTCATAAAAGTTAATGAGAGAACATACAAGACAAGCACTACTGACAATCTTTCATGGGAGCAGGTGATCGAGCTTGAGAGAAAGGTCGAGACAACTGGAACGATTTCAACCACTACAGAGGCAAGGGCAGAGTTATCCCCAGAGTATCAGAACACGATCGAGATATATGCTGTTGACAGGTCAGGAAGAGAGTCTACAAAAAGTTCAGGCACTATACGGTATAAATTGTGCGGTACAGCAGGCGACTGGGATGTTGTTATCGGAAAGCCAAACCCTGGAGCTCTGTCGCCATTTGATCTAAAACGTGGTTACGGTCTTGTAGGTTTTCAGATTGATCTGGTATGGAGAGGAACCGGACAGGGAACTGTTACAGGAAAACCTACTTTGAGCGCTTTCACCCAGGTAGGTTCTGCTCTTCGCGAGAGTTATAATCTTGACATGATTGGGACTGTGTCGTCAGATTTTCTTAAGACCAAAGGTTATGCTACAATACAGATGAGAAAGACTGACAAGTTTCAGGAGCTGGAGAGTTTGAAGTTCCCTCTTCAGATTGATATCCCCTATTCGTATGACGAATTCGGCACTGCAAAGGCTGGAAGGCAGCAGACATGTATCACTGTTGATGTGCTTGTAGACAAGACATTTGACGAGTCAAAGATACCTGAAAATTTTGTCAAGAGTTCAATTAACTTTTTGAACAAGACGATAGATGTTCTTGATAAAATGATAGACCCTTTGAAAAAGGTGGAAAAGTTCGTGTTCTTTGGCTGTAAAGCGATGCAGATAAGGAACATATTTGTCAAGGCTAACGAGGTAAAGGCCTGTTATGCGTTCAATAATAATATACCGCAGAAGACTGTTGGATCAAAAGCTGAAGCTATCAAGGACTCTCAGGATTGTGCTAATGTCGATAAAGCAAGGATGAAGGCTGGTGCAGCTGGTGACCCTGTTTCAATGTGCCAGAGTTGTATGGAGGCAAAGATAAGCTCTGAGAAAGCTAAGCACGAGATGTCATTAGTCTGTGACAGGTATACATGTCCTAGTGTTCCTACAGTGCAGTATTATGCAAGAGTTAATGCTGAGAATGAAAAGAAAAAGCTGACCAAGCTTTACTATTCTCCTGGAATTGGTTTTAGTTTGAAGAGTAACTGCGACCTTGTCATGTTGAACAATCTAATAAAGGACATGAAAGATGGCACAATCAATAATAAAAAAGATTATGAGGCTTGCGAGAAAGAGTACGAATATCTATGGGGACCAGGCTCATTGACACAGATGACAAGAATCTTTGAAAGTTCTGCTAAGCTGTCAGCTCCTAAACAGAGCACGTTCCAGACTGCTGGCGGCGGATTTTTCAACAGTATCGCTAGTTTGTGCGGAAAAATAAAAAAGAGAACAGAAGCAAGAAAGTTGTGGATAGACGGCAGAGAGTTTAGTTATAATAATGGCAGCTGGTCAGTGACAGATGTAATAAAGGTTGGGGCTTCTGAGACTGAAGTCAAGAATATACAGAGCAAGGCAAGAGAGATCACTCAGCTAGGTGATAATTTCTATTATAAATACGATGCTGACACAAATAAACTATTTACAGAAAATGCGACCAATTTCAAAGGAGAGAATCTTGCACTCTCGTATGTTAAGAATGTTCAGGGAGAGGTTGCCGTCGATAGTAAAGGTGTGTTGTACATCAAGAAGAAAAGTACTGATGGTAAAAAAGTATGGTGGCAGCCTGATGACACTCCTAGAAGTTTAGTATCGAGTACAACAGGCAGGCCTTTGATATTGAACCAGCTGCGTCAGGAGTTTGAAAGGCAGGAGAATGAAGGCAAGTATCTTATAGAAAGCACTGACGGGTTGATGTCAAGCTTACAAGCTGTTTGTGTGCCTGGTATCATTTCGCATCTCCAGAATATCAAGACGATAAGCGAGCAGTTAAGAAGGTGTTTCCAGAACCTGCTGATAAATGACGAGTTCACTGCAGGGTATTGTAAATCTTTAATCTCAGAGCATATATGCGATCTTGTGTTTAACCTTATAAGGTGCAGTTTCAAGATGTTCGAGAGCCAGCCAAGGACTGCAAGGCCGCAGGCAGGCGTTCCTGGATTTTTCCAGGCGTTGAGCGCTGCAGGCAGCTCTGTTAACAGGGATATCAAGGAGAGGTATGGTAACACTGTAACATTTGACGCTATATTCAATGAAAGAAAGCTGGTGCATCAGATGTGCCTTGGAGCTTTTAACCATGACTGGGACCTTAACATTGAAACAATTCTTGAAGAGAACAGGCAAAAAGCTGTTCCTATCAAGCCAGACATTTTCCTATACCCTACTGAGATGCGTTTCTATGGGTTTAACCCTGTAACTGGCAGGACCAATATAATGTATCATCTAGGTCTAGGGATAGTTGCAGGAGCTGATATGACTTATGAGGTTAACCTTGTATGCAGCAACGACAATTCATGTTCATCTGCAATGGGTTTTGCTGGAGGAAGGTGCGACTGCAGTTATGAGAATAGGGGCATTACAAAGAAGAACATAGCAAGAGGCACACTTACAAAAGGCGAGAGTAACTGGGACGATCCTGATAAGTCTGATATAAGGCACTTGTTAAAGGATTCGTTGTACAGGTATGATAAGATAGAGGTTAAGTGGCAGTACAGAGATGCTAAGAACCAGCTTGTTACTGATACCATTGTTAAAGATATAGCTTTAGTCGGCCAGATGCCTGATGAAGGGTGTAAACTCGATATAATATCAGGAGAGTTTAGATGTTTGTTCGGGTTTGGTGCACAGGGTTATGCTAAGTTTGTGGGAGATGTCCAGCCTCTACAGTCTACGTTCCAGGTAGGTGACTCTATCAAGTTCAAGGGAAGGATTGATAAGTATAGTCCTGACGGAGAGACTAACAGGAATGTCATATTAAGAGCAGAGGTTCGGGATAGCAAAGGTGTAAGGATTGATGATACTGGTGGGTTGTTGGAGTTTAACCTGCGCGAGGATAAGAGGTATTATCTAGAGAGTGATTTTGCTGAAAAGGGTGTGCCAGGGTATGTTATCAAGCAAGATGATTTCAAGTCAGAGTCAGGGTTAGTGACTGGTGTTATGAGAAGTACTGTATCAAGTTCTAAGTTCTATAAAATATATCCTACACCGTACACTGCATTAGTAAGCGGAGATATAGGTGCTAATAATGTTATAATCAAGTTACTTGACAGCACGTACCAAGTTA
>JAHWHD010000013.1 GCA_019323525.1 Candidatus Woesearchaeota archaeon | reverse complement strand
TCATAGAAGACTCGATAAGAGACGAAGGAAAAAAAGTAATAGCGCCTTTTCTAGGATCAAATATAGCCTGCTCAACACTCATACCCAACCTTTTGATGTTCTGCGACACAAGTTCCATGAACTTGCCACTTGTAGTTCCCTGGATAGTATCAGCCACTTTACCAAAAGCCATCTCAGCAGGCAACCCATCGCCCAACCTGTTAGCGAGCTGGAAAAGTCCAGATGCAAACTCGCTTTCAAGAGCCTTTGTAGCTTCACGAATCTGTATTACGTTTTTAGAACGCAGTCTGTAGTACAAGCCCAGACCAGCACCTACACCCAGAACTACAAAAAGACTAAGAAGAGCAGCACCAACGCCATAAGGACCCACAAGTTTTTTCTGCTGGGTTGTAGCTATCGTAGTAGCAGAGGTATCTGCCTTAGTCTCTCTATAATCCAGCAAAGAAAAAGTTCCTCCAGGCTCAAGCAATGCCTCCCTGTCCATTCCAGAAGCGATTATCAAGGGACTTATTCCCAAGAGTATAAGAATTATAGCCACGATTACTGCAGGGTAGACTGGATTGATGTTTATCTCCATTTTTCCAAACTTAAATGAGGCGTTCTTATGCTTCTTCATTCCAGGAACCTCAGAGATATCCGTCTCTCCATAACCAGTAGGTCTTTTAGCAAGTACATTAGTTCCTAGATAGAAGACACCTACAGGCAGCACAACATTGTAAAGCGCAGCAAACCAGTACCATTTAATATCAGGCATAAAACTTACTACCAAAGGAAGTATCACTAAGCCTAGTATTGGAAGTATAACTCCCAGCATATGAAGCATAGTGATTGGCGACTTCAGGTTATGTGCATAATGAAGCATCTTTTCATAAGTTTCAGTAAGCATCACAGAAAGACCCTTATCTAAAAGTGTAACCCTTCTAGCCTCATCACCCTCATAAAGAGAAGACTCTATCAAGTGAAAAGCTTCTATGAACTCGATATTATACTCTCTCCAGGATTCAAGATAAGCATCGATTGATTCCTTTATTGATTCAAACTTCTCTGTTTCAACATCCCACAACACCTTTCTTAGGTCAAGAGACAATGGTGGAGAGGTATGGTCTGCAGCAAACTTTATGGCAAGCTCAAGGTTAGAGGTATGCCTCATATATGTAACAATATAGAATACGCTCTGCACCATCTGGTTGCTTGCCTTAAGCCTCCACACAGTTGCAAGGAACTTAGGAAGCGACTGAAACGGAACAATCAACACAGCGCCGATTATTACAAAGAAAAGCACGAAAAAGAAAGTTGCCTCTCCAAATAACAGAGGGACGATATAGCCAAAAATAGAACCGAACACTATGAAAAGCAAAGGCATTAAGAATGAAAAACTCAAAGCTCCTGTAGGAGTGATGTTCAAATGGCACGTGTTGATGTACTTCTGCAGCTCTGCGTTCTTTTTTTCATCAGGAGCCATCTTAAGGATTTTCTCAGAAAAATTGCACATGCGCTCATAAAGTGTAAGATGCGTTGGAAGATAATCCTGTTTAAACTGCTTGTACTCTCTAGAATACACTGGCTTGATATCCTGAAGCACTTCCGCCTGCGGAAGACTGAACTGGGTCTTTATCCTGTCCTTGTACTTCCTTGCAATATTCTCTATCTCTTCCCTAGGAATCTCTCCCATCTATAACCTCTTTTTTGATTTTTTTTATTTTTTCATCAACCAATATTTAATCAGACCTCACTCATGCTTCTTCTTTTTAAGTTCATGTTTCAGCCACTCATGCCAGTCAAAGAAGATCTTGTCCGAATCAAGACCACCAGTTTCTTCCTGGCACTTCTCTGTTGCTCTATGGAACATGTCGTTCGCCTTTATTGCAAACTCTGCTTCTAAAAGCTCGTCATTATTGGTCTTCAACGAATAATCCAGCAACGTCTTTTTAACTTTTGCACGCAAGAGAATATTATCCCAGACAGCATCCCAGTTACCTGCAAGACCTTTGATACTTCCAGCAATAGACTTCAACACATCAGAATCTCCATTCATCAAGTCATCCGAAGGAACAAGCTGGTCAGTTGCAACATCATATTTGAGAAGGTCAACAAAACCATGCTCTAGCAAAGGATCATTCTCCCAGTGCTTTCTTACCTCTGTGATCGAAAGAACACGACGCATCCTCTGCATACCCGCCGCTGTTCGTATAGGGTTCGCTATTACAACAATATCTGTCGCTTTAAACGAAGTCCTTGGAACACCGATATCATTAACAACCCTGTCAAATACACCATAAGGAGACTCTGCATGGATTGTGCCTGCCACAACATTAGCAGCTGCTCCAATCCTCATAGCCTCATAAAGAGCAATAGCCTCATCACTTCTTACCTCGCCGACGATCAACGCGCTATCGCCCAGCCTAAGCGTAGACCTAATACCGTCTGTTGCAGACACCTCGCCTCCGCCTTTAGACAACGCACTCGCAACTTTAAGCTGCTGGATATTATAACCCATCCTTCTTAACGAAATCACTGGAAGCTCAAGCGTATCCTCGATAGTTATTACTCTATACCTCCGCATAATCTCGACAAGCAACGAACCTAGCAAAGAGGTTTTACCAGAACTCCTTGTTCCAGCTACCAGTATTGTCCTAGTACCGTCTATTAAAAAACTTAAAAGCCCTGCCGCAACATCATTAATCATCTTATACTTCATGAAAAGCGCAAGTGTCCAAGGCTTGTCCCTGTGCCTCCTGAAAGAAAATGCAAGACCTGTCGGGTCTAAAGGAGAAGTTATTGCAGCCACCCTTGCTGATGCTCCTGGCAGCTTTATCTCGGTGTCAAGCATAGGGTTAGCCTCATCAAGAGGCCTTCCTGATATCATCCTCAGCTTTGAGGCCCAGGACTCAGCTTCAGTAGTCGTAGGCACGATATTTGTATAACAGTCACTAAAGTCCTGGTGAACAACGAACATTGAGATCTGACCCATTGGACTGTTTATTGAAACATCCTGGATTTTTTCATCAGATAAAAGTACCTCAATCAAGCCAAAACCAACAGTATACCTTACAAGTATCCGTGCAAGTTCGTCAAGTTCTTTCTGCCTGAACTTATACCCTCTGTAATTTACAAGTTCCTCTATAAGGTCCCTGCCGACATTATAGAAAACATCCCTCATCCTGTCAGGGTCAACAAACTCCTCTTTTCTTGGCTTATGCTCAGCCATTATCTTCCTGGCAAGGTCAACTATTTCATACTTTTCCTCAGAAAGCCTAAACTCAGGCGGCATCATATGGTAGAGATACTGTACACTGTCAGCAAACCCGAATATGGTTATCTCGGTCTCACCGATAGTATAGCTGTCCATCTCCTCGCCATCAACAGGATATGCTGCCATAAGTTTCGTGTACATAAAATCAGGCTTGATGATCGGAGTAAATATCCGTCTATAGACCTCTCTATCACCAAGCTTATATCCTGGAAGATAAGGTTTTGCGATAGTAATCAGCTTTGTCTTATCAAGTTCTCTTAGTGCATGGTCGATTGTTGCTAAAACCTTTTGTTCATAAGGAACAAGTCTTTGGTCTGTATGCTGCACCCTTGTACGCTGTCTCCTGTCAAGCCTGTGAAGTTCAACATAGGCTCCCAGAGGGTCGCTCTTTAAAACATTGAATATCAATCTTTGAATTTCAGCAAACACAACATTATAATGCCTCATAGCAACAGCATCTGCGCCAAGAGCCTGATACCCAAACACCTCTTTCTGTTTTGAGAACATGTTAAAGACCCTTGCAATCTCTTGAAGCAGTTGGGTCTGGTAAAAATCATACTCATAATCGCGTTTCTGCGTAAGAACTATTTTTGTAACTACACCCGCTTCTGCAAGAGCCTCAATCACTTTTGCCATGCAGATTGGTACATCCTCAATAGACGGAGCAAACGAACACGCTTCCATGTCAAACCTGAGAATTGTATCTTCTCCTTCTTTTATTACCTCGTACGCACCACAAGGCTCCACACACATCACCCCTTACTACTACAAAATACTCACGCAAAGTTATTATAAATATGTATATTCGTCTTTAATTACTCGCTTATATATATAAATGTTGTTGAAAATGGCACTATTCGAACAAAAACAAAAGCCCCAAGGACTTTTTACACAAAAACAGCCTGAGCAATCCGAAGCAGTCAATTATCTTTCTAATCAGCTAAACAATGTAAGCAGAAGGCTCAGGATGGTTGAGGAACGTTTCACAAACATAAGAAACAAGATGGAAGTTGACGAAAAAAACATGCTAGGTTTCCATAAAAAAGTAAACACAGAATTCAAGACTCACAGCTCAGAAATAGTTGAACTGAAAAACGAGATAAAAGAGATCAGGAACGAGATGTCCATGATTATCAAAGAACTGCAGTTGTCTGCAAAAAAAGAAGATGTCAAGGTGCTTGAAAAATATATTGAAATTTGGCAGCCTCTTAACTTTGTAACAAAAAAAGAGGTTGTAAAAATTGTTAAAGAAATTCTCGAGGGAGAAAACAAAAGTTTTATAAAGGTATAATCGAATATTTAGAGAGTGATAAATATGGCTTTATTTGGTCCTAAAAAACCTTCAGCTCCTGAAGGACAGAGTCTTCCGATTGATGCAGTTCTCAGGATGCGAGAGCAAGGGTTTTCAAATTCTCAGATTGTACAGGCACTGCAAAGAGAGGGTTACAAGTCCCACCAGATATTCGACGCCATTAACCAGGCTGAGACAAAATCAGCAGGACCTGTAGAACAGCCAATACCCCCTGCTCCAGAACCTGAACCAGCTGCTCAGACAGGAGCACCTTTACCTCCAGAGCCAGCGCCAATGCAAGAGTATCCGTATCCAGAGTACCAGGAACCTGTGCTTTCAAGAGAACAGATAGAAGAGGTTGCAGAGTCAATAATCGAAGAAAAATGGAGAGAGTTCATGGAGTCTGTAAACAAGATCTTGGAATGGAAAGAGAGTATTGACGCGAAGTTCACAAAGATTGAACACGAGATAAAAACATTAAAAGCAGATTTTGACAAGCTTCACAAGGGCGTGCTTGGAAGGATAAGCGAGTATGATAAGAGCATAACCGATGTTGGTACTGAAGTTAAAGCTCTTGGAAAAACATTTGAAAAGATACTCCCAAGTCTTGCAGAAAATGTCTCCGAACTTTCAAGAATAACTGAAAGAGTAAAAAGGAAATAACTGATTCTTTCAATCTTTTTTCAGATATAAGAAAAATATCTATGCTTTAGGAACCATGTTTCCGCTAAGCATCCTTACAGCAAGCATTGCTATAAGCAATACGAACACAACCCCAAGAACTTTAGGATGGAAGAGTGTTAACCAGAAAGCTGCCTCTCCTACGCCAGCAGTCGTGCCTTCTACAAAAGCCTGGCCAAGCCCGGATGTCTGGCCACCTGCAGCAGCAAAAAATGTCTTTCCAACAGCAGCAAGCAGCATGAAAAAAGCAACAATTATTATTGACCAATGCGCCAGCTTATTTTCTTTGATGGTTTCCACGAAATCTGATTCCTTTACACCAAACATCATAAACAAAAGGAACAGGAATATTAGGAATATGATTGCTATCACAAACCATGGCGATAGGATCGTAACTATGCTCAATGCGTTTTTGGAAAATAAGATAATTCCTGCCAATGCAGCCGCTATTAACGCATGCACACCCTTATTCTCGCCTAGAAGCTTGAAGCGTTCAAGAACAGCAAATACTGCTACAAATACAAAAAACACTGGAAAAAGGAAACTAAAATGCTGCAGTAACCCTATATCTAAAAATGATACCATTATTTCTCTACCTTTTTGAACAAGTCAGCAAAGGACTTTAACATCCTCTCTCCTTTTGGCTTTGGCTCAGGAGCTGTTATAAACCATATGATCAGGCCAAAAATAAGTATAATTATTATGAGTGCCTGCGTATCTGGATCACTTAACCAGTATAACCATCTTGGTAATCCATGAGTAAACCAGCCAGCAGCCCTACCAAAAATATAAACTACAACGATAAGGGAAAGTATAACAACAAGACCATGAAGATTTTCTCCCCATGAACCTTCAACACCCCAAATCCCGACTAAGACGAAAAGCATTACAAGCGCTATAAGAACAGCACCCACGTTTGGAAGTGCAGTGTTGATTATGTTGACCACATCACTCTGCGGCGACGGATACCTTCCCATGACGTGCGGAATGACAACTGCAAGAGCCATCACTAGAGCAACCAAACCATCCAACCTTTGGTTATCCTTGAATATTTTTGATTTTCTTAGAACTGCAAACGCTACTGCAAAAACAAGTATAAAAGGAAGTATGACATCTGTTAGTCCAAGCGTATCAAGATACGACAATGGACCAGTTAATCTTCCTCCTCCATAAGTAGGAATCACCATTGTTGGAAATACCATTTAATCACCCTTTTTTTCTTCTGAACCTTTAGACTCGCTTCCTAAAGGTTTGCCTTTTGTAATCCAGACCATGAACACAATTATCAGTAAAAGTAACAGTATCGCACCCACAAAATTAGTGTGCCAGTATCTTCGTATATAATTAAAGAAAGGAGACAACCAACCAAGTGCGTTTAGGAACACTAGAAGAACGCCCAAAGCCATTATGACCATAAAAACTGTTTTCCAAGTACCTGTCAGGGTCACTTCTTCTTTTTCAGAGTAGAATGTTCCGATAAGCATCAAGAAGCACACTATAACAATCAACAATATAGCAATATTTGCCATTGCATTGTTTACAATAGCCACTAACCTTGTAGAAGCCACAACAAGAAAACCCACAACAAAAGCAACCATCGCATTAAGGTTTTTCTTTGTATAAACATCATCGCCTACCTTTTCAGTACCAAATATCTTTGTTTTCTCAAGTATTGCAAAGACAATCGTGAAAACTAGCAGAAAGGGTAGTACTACATCATATACACCTACTTTTGCAAAAAATTCAATTATACCTCTAAACACACTCTCTTGTACCATATATATTACAATTTAATAAAATACATTATATAAACCTTTCGCTTTATTTATATATAAAATAAAAAAACATATAAAGAATAAAACAAAAACAGCCGTCATGCTAGACAAAAAGGATTTCAAGGACATGTTAAAGGAATCTAAGGACTTTGATTCACAAAGAGAACTTCTGATTAAGAAATCAAGAGACGTGCTAAAGCTAAGTAAACAGGCGATTTATTCTGTCCACAGATCTGAATCTGCTGAAAAGCTAGTGAGCTCGCTTCAAAAAGAATTCTCAAACATTAATGCATTTGTAAAAAAGAACCCAAAGATGTACAATCAAGGTTCTTACAAAGTGGCTGTACAAGAGTATGTTGAGGCAATGCTTTTCTTCCATTTCGCTAAAGACAAAAAAATCCCAACCAGAAAAGAACTTAGTGTTGACACTGATTATTATCTGCTAGGACTTGCAGACCTATCAGGAGAGTTGTTCAGGAAAGCTGTGCTTGAGGCTACTAAAGGCAACTACGAAATCGTGTACACAATAACAATACTTGTAGAAGAGATTTATACAGAGCTGTTAAACTTTGACATTAGAGAGAGCGACTTAAGAAGAAAGTTTGATGCAGTCAAGTACGACCTTAAGAAATTAGAAGATCTTTGCTTACAGTTAAAATTAAAATCCTAGGGGTGGTTAAATGAAAAAAGTATTGTTGATAATCAGTCTAATAATCATTACGTTCTTGCTCACATCATGCTTTCCTGCAAAATGTCCAGAGCCTACAATAATTGACTACGAAGCAAGGGGCTGCTGCGAAGATCTAAACTTCAACCATGAATGCGACTATAGTGAAACTGAAGTTATATTTCCTGGAGAGAAAAAGGAAATTGAACTTGAAGAGCCTTTAGAAGAAGAAACTACAGACAATGCAGACGAAAGAATTGAAAAAGATGATGATGATACAGAAGAAACAACAGAAACAGAAAACCCAAAAGCAACCATCAAGACAAACCATGGTGAAATGGAACTCGAACTGTTTGCATCCAAAGCCCCTGTAACTGTAGATAACTTCATCGAACTTTCTGAATCTGGATTTTACGATAATCTTACGTTCCACAGGGTTATTGAAGATTTCATGATACAAGGAGGAGATCCAAACGGAGACGGCTCAGGCGGACCAGGATACACAATCCCTGACGAGTTTGACGCTTCTTTACGTTTCAACAAGCCAGGAATCCTTGCAATGGCAAACGCAGGACCTGACACAGGCGGCTCCCAGTTCTTCATAACACTCAACAAAACTGAATGGTTAAACGACCAGCACACTATCTTCGGAGAAATAATTGACGGAGAGGATGTCTTATTTGAGATAGGAAACGTAGAGACAGGCGAAAGGGATAAACCTGTTGAAGATGTTGTTATTGAGACTATAGAGATAAAAGAGTAAAATGGCACAACAGCTTGAGATGAACTGGTGCATCAAGATAAAAGACCTTACAAAGCTAGACTCAATCAAGGCGATTGTCAAGTCAGGTGTAAGAATCTATCCAATCGGCTGGAAACTCCATGTTCTGGACAAAAACAAGGATTATGTTAATGGATACAAGGCACTAGTAAAAAGAATCTCAATCAAACCTCTTGATGAGCTAACAGAACAAGACGCAGCAGATGCAGGATTTGAAGACCTCACTTCATTAAATAAGGAACTAAACGACTACTACAAGGAAGAGCTTGAACAGGTAAACAACATAATAACAGTTATTAACTTTGATATTGTTAAGGAGTAAAATATATAAACCGACCACGAATTGCTAATTGTCGGTGATACCACATGAAAAGAACACTCATTAAAGAAATAAATCCTAAATTACATGATAAAGAAGTAATGGTCCAAGGCTGGGTACAAGACTTAAGAGACCTTGCCAAAATTAAATTCATTGTTTTAAGAGATAGAACCGGCACCATCCAACTAGTGGCTCCAAAATCAGATGTAAGCGAAGAGATTTTTGAGAAGATACCAAAGATATCAACTGAATCTGTAATTTCAGTCAAGGGAAAAGTAAACTGTAAAGCTGAAGCTAAAGCAGGTAAAGAGATACTGATCTCTGATATAGAAGTTTTATCACAAGCAGACACTTTACCAATACAAGTACTTGAAAAAGATAAAACAATTGCTACAGACCTATCAAAACGATTAGACCACAGGTTTCTTGATACTAGAAAAGAAAAGATCAACGCAATTTTCAGGGTAAGGTCAAAGATATTCAAGTTTGCTACAGAATACTTAGACAGTATTGGTTTTACAAACATAAACACTCCAAAGATAACAGCAATAGGTGTTGAGTCTGGAGCAGAGTTATTTGAAGTTGAATACTTTGGCAAAAAAGTTTACCTTGCCCAGAGTCCGCAAGTCTATAAGCAGATGTTTGTTATAGGCGGGTTTGAACGGGTCTATGAGGTTGGGCCGGTCTTTAGAGCTGAAAAGTCAAATACCACCAGACACCTTACTGAGTTCACAGGAGTAGATTTTGAGATGGGTTTTATCAAAGACCACAACGATGTCATGGATGTTATCGAAGGAATGGTTAAACACATATTAACCAATGTTAAAACCTGCTGCAAGGAAGAACTTGAACTGCTTGATGTAAAGTTGGAAGTTCCTAAAGAGATTCCAAGAATCAGCATGAAAGATGCTAAAGCAATGCTTAAAGAAAAAGGAAAAGAGCTTGATGCTGACGAAGATCTGGACGCAGAAGGAGAAAAGATGCTCGGAGAGTTAATTAAAAAGAAGTATGGAGAAAACTTTGTTTTTGTTACGATGTATCCTTACGCAAAGAGACCATTCTATCATATGAAACCAGAAAATGGAGAAGATTTAACATTATCATTTGATTTGTTGTGGAACGGTGTAGAAGTAGCGACAGGCGCACAGCGTGAGCACAGGCTGGATGTGCTAAAAAAACAAGCTAAAGAAAAAGGCGTAGAGTTAGACCCGATTTATGAAGAGATATTCAAGTTTGGTGCACCACCTCATGGCGGTGTCGGATTTGGCCTTGATAGGATGACACAGAGGCTGCTTAACCTTGACAACATAAGAGAAGCGCTGTTGCTTACAAGAGACCCTGAGAGGGTTAGGCCATAAACTCTCTCCTAAACTCCTCAAACCTATTTTCTTTTATTGCTTTTCTTATTTCTTCAATCAACCTTTGCATGTACCAGAGATTATGATAGCTCCTATACCTTTTACCTGCAGGCTCTTTGATCT
>JAHWHD010000012.1 GCA_019323525.1 Candidatus Woesearchaeota archaeon | reverse complement strand
TCTCCTATTACTTTAATAACTGCCTCATATTTCATCTTGCTTTAACTTTTGTCAATGTAGAGCGAGGTTTAAACAGAATCTTGCTTCCACAATAAGGACATCTTATCTTCTTACGCAGATAATCTATGCTTACCTTTTTATTGCACGTGAAACATTTGTAGGATACCATTTTCAAGCAACCTCTTCTTTTACTGCTTTGCCAGTTGGGACATAAGCCCTCCCAGTAAATTTAGAATTACATTTTGAACAAGACCAGATTCCTGCCGAGATTCTTTTAACAGCTTCTTTACGGCAATAAGGACAGACATGTTTTGACCTATGAATCTTCTCGATTTCACTGAACTTATGCTTCAAGGTCCTCCCATATCTTGCTCCAAACCTTCTCGCTGCTCCTAATTTTGGATTCTTTTTAGTGTCTACCATTTTGATAAAGTGGGGCTGCCCGGACTTTCGAGGATTTGTGTTATTTATAAAACTTACCTTTCGAACCGGGGTCGCAAGGTCATTTGCGCCTCAAGGCTTAAAGGTTTGTCGCCTTGAAGGAGTCCCAAACCTCGAATGATAGACCAAGCTACACCACAGCCCCTTAGCCCTGAGAAATCAGACATGCGTATATAAAGGTTTCGGCGATACAGAACCTTTAAATATAACATAAAATCCATGTTAGACCATGAATCTTACAGCAAAACAAAAATACGAACTAAAGAAACTTTTGAAAGAATTAAGTACTTATAAGGGCAGACACACCGAACTTGTCACAGTCTATGTTCCTTCTGGTTATGAGATGACCAAGATCATTAACCACCTCTCCCAGGAACAAGGCACTGCAACAAACATAAAGAGCACTTCTACAAGAAAGAACGTGATAGACGCTTTGGAAAGAATGATCCAGCATTTGAGGCTTTTCAAGCAAACACCTGAGAATGGTTTAGCATGCTTTTCGGGCAATGTCGCAGAACGAGAAGGCCAGTCAGATGTCAAGGTATGGAGCATTGAACCACCTAATCCGCTAAAGATCAGGATTTATAGGTGCGACAAGACATTTGTTCTAGAACCATTGTACGAGATGATGGAGATAAAGGACGTCTATGGCCTAGTTGTAATGGACAGAAGAGATGCCGATATCGCTCTATTGAAAGGCAAGACAATCATCCCTATCAAGAAAACCCACTCAGAAGTACCTGGAAAGATGCGTGCAGGCGGCCAGTCAGCGCCAAGGTTCGCAAGACTAAGAGAAGGTGCAACAAAAGACCATTATAAGAAGATTGCAGAGTACATGAAAGAAGAGTTCCTTCAACTTGAAGGTTTAAAAGGAATCATTATAGGCGGCCCTGGCACAACAATCAACGATTTCATGAACAAGGACTATCTGACTGGTGATTTAAAGAAGAAGATAATCGGAACAAAAGATTTATCATATACGGGGTTGTTCGGACTACACGAACTGCTAGATAAAAGTACAGATATACTTGCTGCAGAAGAGGTCGCTGAAGAAAAAGAGATAATGCAGAAATTCTTTAACCTTCTTGCTACAAAAACCAACATGGTAGCATACGGAGAAGAAGATGTCCTTAACAAGATACAGATGGGTGCTGCTGAGACTGTCCTATTATCAGAGGCTTTGGACGACTCAGTTATCGAGAAATTCGAAAAAGAATCTGAAAAGATGAACTCCACAGTAAAGATAATCTCCCTTGAAACAAGAGAAGGGGCACAGTTAAAGGACATGGGAAAAGTTGCCGCAATTCTAAGGTACGAAGTTGCATGAAAGAAGAACTAGTTAGGTTAGCTTTTGAGAGGCTATATCCTGAAAAAGATCTTGGTAGAACAATCTCCTTAAAATATTCTGGCAGATTCTCAGACTATAACGCAAATGTAAGGATGACTTCTAAAGAGATAGTATTCAGCCTCTCGAAAAAATGGAGAGGCGTGAACAAAGAGATTGTTATCGGTTTGATACAAGACCTTCTTGTAAAGCTGTATAAAAAGAAAAAAAAAACATTGAACATCGATCTTTATCATAACTTTATCAAAAGCTTGCACTACGCAATCCCAAAAGAAAAAACTGACCCAATTTTAGAGGGATCTTTTGACAGGGTTAACGAAAAATATTTCCACAACCTTATCGAAAAGCCGAACCTTGTATTAAGCCAACAGTCAAAACGAAAACTGGGAAGCTACGACTTTCACACAGACACAATAAGCATCACAAGGTCGCTCCTTGAGAAGGAAAGAGAACTACTTGATTATGTGATGTATCACGAGATGCTGCATAAGAAACTGAAATTTAAATCAAACAGCACAAGGAACCAGTTTCATTCGACCGAATTCAAGAAAGCAGAGAAAGCATTTGAAAATTCTGCCGAAATCGAAAAAAGACTAAAATATGTTGGAATACGCAGAAAGAAAAGTAAAACGCGGCTATTTAACATTTTCAAGTGATTTTCGCAGGTTTTGACCAAAACCTTTATAAATGTACAGTCCTTTTTAATGTTCATGACTACACAAAGAATCCTACCATTGGCTGCAATGGAGAAACTGCTTAAAAAAGCTGGGGCTGAAAGGGTTTCTGATAAAGCGAAGGAAGCACTGAAGAATGTCTTAGAAGACATTGCTGAAGATATTGCATCACAATCAGTCAAACTCGCCCTCCACGCAGGTAGAAAGACTGTTAAATCCGGCGACATAAAGCTTGCAGCTAAATGAATAGATATTTAAAGTATTGATTTTCTCAGATTGTTTTATGTTCAAGAAACTCAAAGAGGTTGCAAAATCTTCAGACACAGTCTCAGAGATAAATGCAACAGTAAAAGAAAACAAAGAACAGGTTAACTCATTAAAAGAAGATATTGCATTTTTAAGAAATCAAATTTCAGATATTAAAACCACCGTAGATACCCAAATCGGCGAGATTAAAGAACTGCACAGCCTTTTCATACAGAACTTTAAGGAGGAACTTGAAAAAGTTGAGTCTTTTAATAAGCAATTTGACGGATTGATTGAAGATTTCAGGATTCAAAAGCAAAAGATGCAGGAAACTGTTTACGAAAGAGCCACGTCTGACCTTAACAAGGAGATTGATAGGCTGAAGACAGACGTAAGCAGGTATAACGAGTTAAAGAAAGAGATTGACGGCGTAAGTTCACTGATTCTTGATATGAAAAACGAAGCTTCTAAGTTTAAAGAGGTCTCTTCAAAGATAAAAGACCAGGACTTTGAACTCGTCAAGTTCTCGAACAAGGTTGCGCAGATAGAAAAAGAAAAGCAGGAATTGATGAGCAAGATAGATACTCTACAGAGACTAATCAGCAGGGAGAGAAGGCAACGTTCATAAAGTATATAAACTTTGAAAATTCTGTGAATGCATGCTCAAAAACTTCACCCCAAGACTATACCAAGAGACGATATTCTCTACATGTGCTAACTATAACACCCTGGTCGTGCTTCCAACTGGTCTTGGCAAGACAAACATCTTTCTTATGCTTGCTGCACAACGTCTAAATCAATATCCCAACTCAAAAATCATGTTGATAGGCCCTACAAGGCCTTTGATTGATCAATATTTCCTCGTATTTATGAAACACTTCAATCTCCCTGAAGATAAAATGGCAATCTTCACAGGCCATGTACCGCCCGAGAAGAGAAAAGATCTCTGGAGAACAAGCCAGATAATATTCTCAACGCCCCAAGGTCTTGAGAACGATATACTTAGCAACAGGATTGATTTGAAAGATGTTTCTCTGATAGGGTTCGATGAAGCGCATAAATCTGTAGGAGATTACTCGACAGTATTTATTGCCAAACAATATACCAAACTTGGGAGACACCCGAGAATTCTTGCAATGACAGCCTCGCCCGGTTCAGACATTGAAAAGATTACAGAAGTCTGTCAAAACTTGTTTATTGAAAAAATTGAAGTTAGAACTGACAAAGACCCTGACGTAAAACCTTATGTGAAGGAGATAGACGTTGAATGGATTAAAGTTGATCTTCCAGAATCGTTTAAGAAGATACAGAAATTCCTCGAAATTTCATTTAAGTCAAAACTCCAAGAGATAGAAAAATATGGACACATTAACAAAGGCCAGATAAAGACTTACAGCAAGAAAGATATTCTTGGTCTTCAAGGCCATTTGCAAGGGGAGGTTGCAAGAGGCGACAAGAACTTTGAAACACTAAAATCTATATCTTTACTTGCAGAGGCGATGAAAGTGCAGCACGCACTAGAACTTCTCGAGACTCAAGGCATCACGGCTTTGCACGAATACATGCTAAAGATAAATAATGAAGCGATCACTTCAAAAGTAAAAGCAACGCAGAACCTGGCAAAAGACCCGAACTTCAGAAGCGCTTGCTTTCTCACTAGAAACATGTTTGACGCAGGTGTTGAACACCCGAAACTTAAGAAACTCAAAGACCTGCTATCCAACCAAAGAAATGACACAAAGATTATAATATTTAATCAGTACAGAGACGCCGCTACAAAAATTGTTGACGAGATCAATGAAATAGATGGGATTGATGCCAAATTATTCGTTGGCCAAATGAAGAAAAAAGGTTCTGGTTTAAGCCAGAAAAAACAGAAAGAGATCATGGACGAGTTCCGCGCAGGAAACTTCAATGTGCTTGTCACCACATCCGTCGCAGAAGAAGGTCTTGACATACCTGCTGTAGACATCGTCATTTTTTACGAACCCGTGCCATCAGCTATCAGAACAGTACAAAGAAGAGGCAGGACAGGAAGGCAAGATTCAGGAAAAGTAATAGTTCTTATGACAGACAATACAAGAGACGTTGCATACAAATGGTCTGCACACCATAAAGAAAAAAGGATGTACAGAAACCTTGAAGTCATGAAAAAAAGATTTACTGGCTATGAAAAAAAGAAGGATGAAAATCTAAACAAGTTTATTGAAGATCATGAGGATATAAAGATTTTCGCGGATTACAGGGAGAAAGGATCCGGAGTTATCAAGCAGCTTGTAGAGACAGGAGTAAAACTTAAATTGGACAAACTTGATATAGGCGATTACCTGTGCAGTTCTCGTGTTGCTGTCGAGTTTAAGACAGTTCCAGACTTTGTAGATTCAATTATAGACGGCAGGCTTCTTGAACAGTTAAAAGAACTGCGCAAGAACTTCGAAAGGCCCGTCTTAATAATTGAAGGCGAGGAAGACATATTCTCTGCAAGAAACATCCACCCAAACGCAATCAGAGGCATGATTGCAACAATAACCATAAGTTACGGAATACCTCTAATTAGAACAAAAAACTTCAGAGAGACAGCTGCGCTGCTTGCAGTCATATGTAAAAGGGAGCAAAGCGACGAACAGAAAGATTTCCACATGCACGCGCAGAAATCAATTTACTCTTTAAAGAATATGCAGGAATATGTTGTTTCTGCCTTACCTAACATTGGCCCAGCATTAGCAAAACCTTTACTTAAACATTTCAAAAGCGTCAAGAACATAGTAAATGCGTCTGAGGAAGAACTTAAGCAAGTTGAACTTATTGGGGACAAGAAAGCCAAGAAGATTAGAGAAGTAATTGATAGTGAGTGGGAAGAGTAAATTATAGGTTTTTCTTAAACATTATTACAACTGCGAGCAAAGCACACATCCCTATAATAAAATAGGGCACCAAGTTCTTTGCTCTCTCACTACTCGAAAGATAGATTACTTCGCGTTCTGGCTCCATGTCAAAATCGTTTAATAAAAATTCCTCGGAGTATAGATCAATCTTTTCTTCCATTGATTCAATACTATCTTCTTCTAGCTCAACAACCAGTTGCTTAACATCTAAAATAGTTTCATCGTCATCTACAAGTTTCAAAAAGAAAAGATTCTTTCCGTTGTATAACTTGACAGGAAATATCAAGCTACCTGTAAGGTTAGTTTCAATTGTCGTATAGAAAGTCTCTAAAACAGTCAAAACATTATCGCCGACCACGTCAGCGTAAAGTTTAATCTCACTGCCAGGTTCATCAGCTTCAATATAAAAACGTTCAATTTTTGCATCCCTTTGACCTTGCTCTACAAAGATATCAGAATTGAGGTGCCTATAGGTCTTAAGACCCTCCCGTTTAATTTTAACCTTATATTTATAATCTCCAGGTTCAAGCTCTCCCAAAACATTCCTCAACGCAACAACTGTAGAACTATGTTTAGGCACGCTCACAGATTTTTGAACTTCTTCGGAATAATGTTTTGAACCCCTATAAAGATAACCAATTATCTCAAAATCTTGCTGCTCATCATAGTTATTATTGATCCTTACTGCAACAGAAAAACCATTACCACTCTTAACTTCTTCAGGCATGCTGTCTATTGAGTACTCGACCTTCTTACTGCTAGTTGTTGAAGAACTCGAACTGCTGCAGCTTCCATCGCACAAACTACTTGTAATACCCTCTACGCGAAAACTTTTCTTAGCAACATTATCCAATCCCGAAACTATAAATTCGTAAACGCCATCATCATACTTAGAATCGCAGTTAGTCTTTAGCTGTACTGGGACATTGATAACATACTCTGTAAATTTAGTATAGAGAGAAGCTTTAGAAGTCTGGGAGCTAATCTTATTTCCAGCAGTATCCTGACAATAAAACTGTACTGAATACTTGCCAGTATCGCCTTTATAGATGCGGACCTTTGCCATAACCGTCTTTCCAAACTCAGTCTTGTTATCTGAGCCTAGAGAGATATCTTCTATGATTATTGAAGAATTAAAGGAATCTGTACCAGTTCCAGTAGCATCATCAGAGGTAAGCGACTGAAAGTATTCATCTTTGAAAACAACCAACCGTTCATAATGATTATCTTCCAAGCTGTCATCGCACAAAACGCTCTTGAGATATGCATTTATCAAAAAAGCCTTATCCCTCTCGTCGATTGAAGGTGTCCAGGACTTCTGATTGGTGTTTATTGTTGTATACTTGTTCTTTTTAACATCTCCAAACAAGTCCTCAACCCAATATTCAATCTCATAAGGGAAAGATTCGTTGTTTAAGTTAATGTGGAATTTCAAAGTCTCTCCCACTTCATAGACAGTTTTATCAGATGTAATGTTTATAGTTATATTGCAAGGTACAGAACTTGTATCAATCACTTCTATATCCCCACAGTCAACGTTATTTACTAAATTAACGTCATTAGCAGAACTTGAAACTATCCTTCCGCAGAAAGTGAAATTTCCTTCTTCCATAGACTTAAATTCTCCAGTATTCGCTGAAGTATACCTGTTAATTTCATCTACTATAAAACCATCTTGTTTTATGACCTCATTACCTTTAGTGATGTTATAATTTACTGAAACATTGTAGATAAGACCAAATTCATAATTGACATTGGTTATCTTGAAAAGTTTAGTGTAGTCTTGACCGAGATAGAGAACTTCGTCAAGATAAACTTCTAGCTCAACATCCTGACCAAACACCGGCTGTTCGCAGGAGATATTATTCTCTAAGCCAGGACTTCCGCCGATTCTGCAAGATTCGTACCAATCGTCATCGATTAGCTCTATTGAATATCCGTTGTTATTCGCGTAAGTGTCATTATAATCGACATAATCGAAAAGAATCTTATTAGCATCATACAAGTATAAAGTGTCCCCGCCGTTGTTTAAATTATCACCTATCGTGGTTCCAACAGAATAGATTGTCGCGTTGATATCGGAATAGTTAAAACCCTCTTCAACAATCAACGAATAATTTGAATCATAAGAAAAAAACAGATTTAGAGTATCATTTGAAGCCAGGTCTCCAACCATCCAACCAGTTAAATCTTGATCTGTAAATACCTCAACAAATTCATGGTTATTATCATTGCCAGCAGGATTGTACATTATCTCGTTAATATGTGTTGCTGTGACAAATGCACATAGCATAACTAAAGACAGAATAATAACGCAAACTCTACCAAACCCCAGGCACATCATTCCCACACTGGCATTTACCGTTTTTTAGATTATTCTCAACCGCTACGTATCTTTCTCTTTTAATTACAAGATTGCCGCACTTAGGACAAAAAGTGTCATCTTCATCATCAACAACAAGATTACCAAGATATACGTATTCTAGACCAGAGCTTTTTGCAACCTCAAATGCCTTGAACAAAGTCTTTTCGGGCGTTGGAGGAATGTGCTGCAATTGATAATCCGGAAAAAACCTTGAAAAATGTAACGGCACCTTTTTGCCAAGGTTCTTGACAATCCACTCACACATCTTCTTAATAAGCTTCGTATCATCATTTAGAGTTGGAATCAAAAGATTTGTAAGCTCTATAAACGTGCCTTGTTTCTGTATAAGTTTAATTGCTTCTAAAACAGGCTTTAGCCTTGCACCTGCTACATCTCTATAGAATCTTTCAGTAAAACCTTTCAGGTCAATGTTCGCTGCATCAATGTACGGATAAAGCTCTTTGACTGGTCCTGGGTTGATGAACCCGTTTGTAACCATTATATTCTTCAATCCTTTTCTATGCGCAATCTTTGCCGTGTCAAGCACATATTCATAGAAAATTGTTGGCTCGGTATACGTATAAGCAACACCTTTACAGTCAGCTTTCACCGCATTCTCAACCACGCTCCTTGGCGGAAGGTCGAGCATCTGAACATCCTCTGGCCTTGATTGGGATATTGTCCAGTTCTGGCAAAACTTACACTTCAGGTTACAGCCAGCTGTACCGATAGAATATATTTTAGATCCTGGCATAAAATGAAACAAAGGCTTTTTCTCTACAGGATCTATTGCAGCAGAGCAAGGTTTGGCATAAACCAAACTATAGAGCTTACCTTTGTTATTGATTCTTACACCGCAGTTACCCCTCTCCCGATGCTTTAGAACGCAGAACCATGGACAAAGCCCGCATTGCACAACCCCATTTTTCAGCTTTTTATAATGCAGAGCCTCCTTCATGCCATCATTTAATCATAACAAATATTAAAATATTTAGTTAATATTCGACAAATGGCGAATTACCATTCTAGAATGGTAAGAAATGTTTATAAGTGCCCGAACTAATTATGGGATAAAAAGGGGGTGTTGATTAATGGGGTTATTTGATGTATTTAAAGGGAAACCTAAGTCTCTTGAAGTTCCTAGTGCTCCTCCTTCATTCCGCACTCTTCCAGACTTGCCTTCAGACTTGCCAGAATTTCCTGAAATCGAGACAGAACCTTCAAAGGTTGCTGCTTCTATCGAAAGATTTGAAAAAGGGGCTGTAAGGGAAGAACTCGGAGAACTTGAAGAAAGAGAGCATCTAAGTTTAAAGAAACCCATCTTTGTTGACCTTGACCTGTTCAAATCAATGATGGATGAGGTTGGTATGACAAAGAAGAACTTAAAAGCCATGGACGACGGTATTAGCAGGCTTGAAGATTTCAGGGGCGATAAACAAAAAGAGTTTGAGAAATGGAGAAAAGCTCTTGAAGACATACAAAGAAAATTGATTTATGCTGATAGAACACTATTCGGAAGGTGATTTAAATGGATGAAACTCGAGAAACAATGCCTATTTACGTTAAGATTGATGAATATCGTGACGTTCTGGATATAATGAACATGATCAAATCAAAACTTAACGAAGCTAGAAAGATACTTGGAAAAATAAACGATCTCAAGAATGAGGAGGATGCTGAACTTGAACTTTGGCATACAGGCCTTGACGAAGTTGAGAGAAAAGTAGAGTTTGTCGACAAGACACTATTCGAGCCTGAGGCTCTTTAAGGTGATATTTTATGGCTAAAGCAGAAAAAAAAGACCAGATATTCTTTATAGGGATAAGAGACCCTATCGAAATAAGGCGGTCTTTGCTTGAATCCTCAAAAGATATTGTTCATTCGCTTCAAAGGTTTGAAAGGTTCAAAGAAGTAAGGAAAGAGAAACTAGAAGCGTTGCAAGAGGTTAGAAAGACGATGTCCCATGTTAAGAAGCTCATGGCTGACCTTAAAAAAGCGCTTCCTGAAACCGATTTAAGGGTTGAACTTGGTAAAGAAGAACAGAGAAGAAAGCTCAAGAAGGCTGCAAAAGAAACAAAGAAGGAAGTCAAAGTAGCTAAACCAATGCCTATCAAAGAGAGAATCTCTCCAAAAGAGATGAACGAACTTGAGAAGCTAGAATCTGAACTTTCTGCTATCGAAGGAAAACTTTCTAGGCTAGTATAAACCATTTTATTTATTCTTTATTAAATAACAATTAAATTTAAATATGAAACCCCTATTTCTGGGACTAAGTCAAGAGGGGATGCCGGAGTGGTCAAATCTCTATGAGAGACTAGACGGGATGGACTCAAGCGTTTGATGGCATTGAGTGAGGAGCTCCAATTGGAGCTATGACTGAGCAATCCATTGGCTTAGTGCCTACAGGGGTTCGAACCCCCTTCCCCTCACTTTCTTTAGTAAAATTTATATGTAAAAAACTAAATAATTAGTATAATGAAAAAGAAGGTGTATGATGTTGTTATTGTTGGTGCTGGAGTTTCTGGTTTGATGTTATCAAAACTATTATCCGATTCAAACCTAGATATAATTCTTGTTGAAGAAAGAAAAGATATCAAATTCCCCTTAAATTTTAGATTTGGCACGTTTAAAGAAACTGTTACAAAATTCAAACTACAAAAATATGTTGTTGGTAAATGGAAAACCTTTGTTTTTCACAACACCAAAGAAAAAGCATCAAAAAAATACCAAGATTACGCTTTTCAAGCAGTTGACATGCGCTTATTCGCCAAGGACATAACTCCAAAAATAAAAACAAAAACAAATTTGAAAGTAATTAGAACTGAAAGAAAAGATCATATTTTGGGTATTATCGACAAAAAGGGCAATAAAATTTTTGGAAAAATCGTTGTCGACTGTACAGGAGGCAAACAGGTTATATCTAAGCTTCTTGGGATTAATACAAAAAATGTTCTTAATTACAATAATATATCTTATGAGTTGAAAAATTGTAATATTCCTGATTATGAAATGGTAATTATCCCAACAGACCTCACAACTTGTAACGTTGGAATGTGGATTTACCCATTTTCTAAAGGAAAATGCCAGATAGGCCACGCCCATATTTTTTCTGATGAGTTCCCTAATATTTCTAACCAAGAAAAAACATTCAAACAGTACATAAGAAATACAGAACCATACAGGGGTTGGTTTAAAAATATGGAAATTGAAAGTAAAGTCAATCAAGTCAGTGGTACCACGCTTCTTAGTTCGTTGGTCGAAGATAACTATATTTCAATAGGAGATGCTGCAGGAACTACAACGCCCCAATTCGGTGAAGGATTCCGGCCAGCCTTAGAAACCGCACTTATCGCGTCAAACCATATTAAGAAGGCATTTAAGAATAACAATTTTTCTAAAAAATACCTTAAAAAATACGAAAACGAAATAAGAAAAACATTGGGCTCAAAATATTTTTGGGGCAAATTTGCTAGATTCTTATTGTTGAGGGGTTTTACGAATAAGGAATACAATATTTTCACAAAAAGATTAAACACGTTCTCTAATGAGGATTTCCGAAGATTTTTTAAGACAGATATAGACTTGAAATATTTTGTCAAATTATTCACACCAAAACTATTACTTTTAATAATAATTAATCTGATTAAATTCAGTATTTTTGGCAATCTAAACAAAAAAAGTTCAAAAATAAAATATGAAAACCTATAACACCATCATAATCGGAGGCGGAATCTCGGGCTTGGCCTGTGCAAGAACATTATCAGATAAAAAACATAAAGACTTTCTACTTATAAGCAAAGATATTGGCGGTAAAATCTTAGAATCTAAAGATGGCAATGCCAGCTATGGTGCGTTTTTTGTGGGCGAGGATTATGAGCATTTCAATAAATATGCTGAATTACATTCAGAACTCAAACTCAAAGATTTTGTGTTTCATAAGAATGGTAAAAAGTATTTTTTATTCACACGTGCAATAATCCCATATTTAGGCGAGTTCCTAAAATTCATGTATTTATTAAAGAAGTTTTATAGGGAATTCAAAAGATTGAGATTAAAATGCGAAATAGTATCACAAAAAAAAGCAATTGAGAACAGCAAATTCTTATACAATCTCTATATGCGAAATGCTGGAGAGTTTGTCAAAGAACGTAAACTGAACAGGTTAGTCAAGAAGTATATAGAAGGTCCGCTTTACACATTAACTTTTTCAAAATTGTCGGAGATGAACGCCTTTTGCTTTTTGCAATACTCATTACCATTAATTATTGGTGTATTTTTATTTAAATTCAAAAAGGATGAACTGATTAGGCCATTTAAGAAAAAAATAATAATTGCCGAGGTAAAACAGATATCGTGCAAGGAAGGAATTTATAAGGTCAAAACATGTGATAAAACATTTTATTGTAAAAATTTGGTATTGGCTACAGAGATTACCTGGTCAAAGAGATTCGCAGGAGTTAAAAAAATAAACAAGCCAATCAGCACACACATGTTCCATATTAGAGGCATGCCAAAGGAGATAATCGCTCAAGGAAAGGATGAATTCTTTGATCCGAATAACAAGATGCAATCTGTAGCCAAGATAGAAGACGGATCATACATTTTCTATTATAAAACTGGCAACCCTCCTTTAGATAAATATTTTAAAAAATATAATATCATATATCACAAACATTGGAATCCTGCCGGCACAATCAACGGACATACGCTTATCGAGTCAGATAGAGGGAAGAACATGTATTTGATTGGCGATTTCAATATAGCCGGACTCGAAGACTCCTTCATCACAGGAATATACGCTGCTAATCAGATAATAAAAAATAAAAATTAAAGATGCGTAGCCATTGCCCGGAGTATCTCGTAAGCAGTTGCTCTTCTATCTTCTGCTTTTGTAATAGCGCTGCCAATTACAAGTATAGAATTGCTGCAATCTATTACTGCTTTGTCTGGCGTGTACAATTGTTTCTGGCCTTCTCCTTTCTTTCCTCCCCATTCTATTCCAGGAGTTAGTTTTAAGAAATCATAACCCATTCTTTCTAGCTCACCCGCTTTACTCGCAGGGCAAACAATTCCGTCTAGACCCCACTCCCTAGCCAGCAACGTCCTCCTCTTTACCAATTTATCGTAAGTTATATTCAAATGTTGAGCTTCTAAATCCTTATCATCCACACTAGTTAACTCAGTGACTCCAATAACCATTGGTCTTTCAATGCCCCTCTCTTTAGCACCATCATAAGCTCCCTGCAGTGCTTTTTTACACATGGCTTCACCGCCTGCAATATGGATATTAAAAACATAAACCCCACGGACAGCAGCTTGCCTGCTCGCACCATATACGGTTTTAGGAGTGTCATGAAGCTTTAAATCTAAAAAAGTATTTCCACCCCTGTCTAATATCTCTCTTATGATACTTACTCCTTCATTCCCTGCTGCAGTATGCAATTCTTTACCAACTTTAAACGTCCCAACAAAATCAGACAACTCTTCAGCTAAATCTAAAGCCTTTTGAACAGTCGGCACATCCAATGCCAAACACACTCTTTTCCTTGCTTCTTGTTCTTTTTCAGTTAATTTAACCATTTCTTTTCACCTCAATTATTTTGTGATATTAAAACAATCGGCTTCACACCGTGGCGTTTATACTCTTTCTCAACCGCATTAACTATATCCTCAGAAGGACTCAATGCAGTGACAGCTTTTGGCAATGCATAGTTTGCATCAATGAGGGAGAAATGATGAATTCCTTTTCGTCTAAATAACTCCTCTACCCCAAAATCCGCACATTTGATGTTCTCCACCCTGTTTAGTAGAGCAACCGTTGCCACTGTACGCACACCTGCTTCGCAGCACTGCTCCCACCTCGCATACAAAGAATCTCCTGTCGTAGTTACATCTTCAAGTAGTACAGCCTTATCACCTTCCCTGACTTCGCCAAGAAAATATCTATCTGCAGGGTCGCCATGGTTTTTTGGTTTACTTCTTATCTTAACTAATCTTTCAAAACCAAATCGCTCGTTAAGACTCTCAGCTACACAAGTCATACTCTCCGGAACCCCTAAAAAATAATCAAAACGTGGAAATTCATGCAAATCCAACATAGTCTCAACAAAACTCGCAAGAAACTCCAAAAGTGAATGTTTTGTTTGACGATAATTGATTATTCTTCTGAAATTCGCGTACCAATTACTCATCCGTCCTGAACTCAACCTTCTTTTATCTTTAAGAAATCCTATGGCGCCATTTTTAATCAAAAAATCGCAATAATCTTCTCGTTTATCCCATTCCATACGATCACTAAGAATCCAGAATAATACCTATATAAAAACATTCCTTGTCCCAAACCCATAGTAACCTTTATATACATAAAAACCCAAAATAGAAAACATGACAATAGAAATCTGCGCAGTCGGCGGTTACAGGGAGATTGGCAAGAACATGACAGCCATCAAAGTAGATGAGGAAGTTATTCTTATTGATATGGGCATCCACCTTGAGAATTATATAAGGTATACTGAAGACGAAGACATCCACGGAGTCACTGCAGCAGAACTTATTAAGGCTGAAGCAATACCAGACATTACTGTTATTAACGATTGGAAAGATATGGTAAAGGCAATCATCCCAACCCATGCGCACTTAGACCATACAGGCGCAATCCCGTTCCTATCGAATAAGTTCGATGCACCGATTCTTTGCACACCATTCACTGCCGGCGTTATCAAGGCAATAACGACAGACGAAAAGATTCATCTAAAGAACAAAGTTCTAAGACTGAACATCAATGCAAAATACCACATCTCTGACAAAATAACAGTTGAATTCATAAACATCACACACTCAACACCACAATCCACAATGGTGGCGCTACATACCCCTTATGGTATTATCATGTACGCCAACGATTTTAAGTTTGATAGACATCCGACTTTAGGAAAACCAACAAACTTTGCAAAACTCGAAGAGCTTGGAAAAAAAGGCGTCCTTGCTTTGATCGTTGATTCGTTATACGCTCCTGCTGCAATGAAGACTCCTTCAGAGATAGTAGCCAGGGAGATGCTTAACGAGGTAATGCTCGGAACAAACACTAAAGGAAAAGCTGTTATTGTAACAACATTCTCAAGCCACATCGCACGGCTAAAATCCATTGTAGAGTTCAGCAAAAAGATGCATAGGAAGGTTATGTTCCTTGGAAGGTCTCTATATAAGTACATCGACGCAGCTAAAGCTGCAGACATAATAGACTTCAACGACACAGAGATTGTTAAGTATGGCGGCCAGATAAGAAGAAAACTTAAACAGATAGAAAAACAAGGAACTAGAGACAAATACGTTTTTGTTGTTACAGGCCACCAGGGCGAGCCAAAAGCAACACTATCAAAAATGGTTGACGGAATTGTACCGTTTAGGTTCTTTGCTGAAGACTTAGTGATTTTCTCTTGCAAGGTAATCCCTGCAAAGCTCAACATAGACAATAGAAAAATATTAGAAGAAAAATTAAAGAGATTTAATGTCAGGATATTCAAGGACATACACGTCTCAGGTCACGCATCAAGAGAAGACCTCAGAGATCTTTTGCACTTGCTTAACCCGAAAAACACATTCCCAGCACATGGCGATAAGGCTATGATGGAGGCCCTTTCTGAACTAGCAATTGAGATTGACCTTAAGAACGTAAATATTCTGAAAAACAAGCAGAGAATAACGCTTTAAAAACTATATATATGAAAAGAGAAAAGCATAAATATATGTTAAATCTATTGTCGCTATATAATTAATGGGGGGATTCAAATATGAAACTAACTCTTGCTGAACCAAAATATCTAAAGGATAGCATATCAATCATCTCTGAACTTGTTAACGAAGCTTCTTTCAAGATCACAAAAGACGCTATTGAACTTGTTGCAATGGACCCTGCAAACGTTGCAATGGTCATATTCAAGCTTCTCTCTTCAAGCTTTACAGAGTACGATGTAGCAAAGGACATTGACATCGCAATCAATCTTAACAACCTTAAACAGATACTTAGAAGAACTAATACAAACGACATGGTAACTTTAGAGCTTGATGAGAACAACAACAAGTTAAAGATAAGGTTTACAGGAAACTCTACAAGAACATTCTCTATACCTATTATTGAGCTTGAGGAAAAGGAACAAAAGATACCTGAACTTACATTCGCGGCCCAGGTAACAGCCCCTGCTGCTCTTATTAACGACGCAATTGACGATGCAGACATTGTTGCTGAATCTGTCACCTTCTCAGCAGAGCCTCAAAAAATCTTAGTTGAAGCTGCTGGCGATCTTAGCAAGGCACGTATTGAAGTGAACGCAAGCGAAGATGTAAAGGTTAACGCCACAGAGAAAGTTAAAGCAAAGTATTCAATAGAGTACCTTAAGAAGATGATGGGAGGCTCAAAACTTGCTGACCAGGTAAATCTTTACTTTTCAAAGGACTACCCTCTAAAACTAGAGTACAAAGCTGTTGACCGTGTCTTGCTCAGCTTTATCCTAGCACCAAGGGTAGAGAACGACTAGAAACATTTTTATACTCTTTCTACAATTTTTATGATAAAAAGCAGGTGCAGCTATGGACAAGGTCCAGGAATATCTAAAGGAATGGGCATTCCACTATATCAAGAACAAAGACTTGACCAGAAATAACATTGTCGAGATAAAGGAAAGGGTTTCTGGTGTTGACCTGTTCGTTGAGTTCAAAGACAAGAAACAAATTATAATTGTCGAACCAGTTATTAAAGACATGAATATCACCTTGATACGCTTGAATGAGTTAAGGAACAAGCTATCTGCAGAACACGCATCAATAATAGTTCTTAACAATAAGCAAAACCTTGAAACTGTTAAAGGCTCATGGGACGACCTTGCTAATGATCCTAAACTTTCTATTTACTTTGTCAACCCGTTATCACCGATGCAAAGAGTTTGGATAATCTTTCCTTATACACACGCAAGGATTTCTGACAAGAACTCTCTTAATAGTTTATTTGAAGCTGTGCAAGAGATAGAACACAAAGATATGGAGAAAATTATTTAGAGAGCCTTAATTTGGCATCTCCTGATTCTTTTCATAGAACAGATTAAAGAAATGATTGTATTTCAAAAGAGCAGGACTGATTTTCGATAGGTCCTGTATATCTAGCTCAATCTCCAGATTCATTCGGTCTCTTCCTCAGGACCGTATGAAGGTACAGCAGCCTTGCTAATCAGCATAATGTCTCCAATACTCTTTACAAGCTGATGAGGCACTATTACGCCCTTAGCAGAGCCAAGAACCTTTGTTAGAAATGAGTTCTTTGTAGCTTTAACCTTCCATCCAAACACCTTATTAGCAGTAAGTATAGACTCCTCCACATCTCCAAAATAATCGCCAGAATCTGTGAAAACCTTCATTTCATAGGTTTCAGTCAATTTCTTCATAGTTAACATTATCCTCACACCTCCTAATTATGGTTAATTGGTTGGACCTTATATATATAAACTTTTCTATGG
>JAHWHD010000069.1 GCA_019323525.1 Candidatus Woesearchaeota archaeon | reverse complement strand
GCGATAATCTCCACATCAGCTTTGCCCTGTAAGGAAGCGCGCCTTTGATTATCATACCCTTTAACTCTGTTTCAGACGGTGATGAAAACGCCTTTTTCACCATTTTAAACTTATGCGCCATACCTAACAACTCCGCAAACACTATTCCAGATCTCATCTGCAACCCGAATTCCTTTTTCCAATTTTTCTCATATCGTTTCAATATCTTTTTACTATAATCATTCTTCTTAATTCCGTCAACAGCAGTCATTGCAGCCAACCTGCCAGACTTTAACGCAAAATATATCCCTTCTCCTGTCCCTGCATAAACCTGTCCAGCAGCATTGCCACAGAATAATACTTTATCAGAATAAGTCCTCTGCAAAGGCCCTGAACAAGGAACAACTCCAGAGTACCCTGATACCTTTTCAGCTTCTATGTTGTACTTTTTCAATAACCTTTCCAAAACCTCTTTCACATTATCTCTCAACTCAAAAGCTCCAAAACCGATATTTGCTACATCATCGCCTTTCGGAAATACCCAAAGATAACCTGCATAGTCTTTATCAAAATAATAATAGAACTTTCTTTTGTCTATGTTCTTTGTCTTGTATATTCCGCCATACCCAGCTATAACAATATCGGGTATTTTTTTTATATTTAACTTTTTTTGAATAAAAAAATTACATCCATAAGATACGATAATCATTCTTGCAGCTAATCTCTCTTTGGCTGTCACAACCTCAACCCTGTCACCAAAAAACTCAACATCAATACATTTAGAATCTAGCTTAATGTGGTCTTTAATATCTTCGCTCATCCACCTTTCAAACTCAGGCCTGTCTAACTGATAAAAAGGACAAGAGAAATTCCTCTTAAGATCTTCATACACAACCTCATGCTCATAACCAGTGTTTCTTATAAAACCATATTCTGCTTTATCAAAGAACTCATGAAACTCATGGACGCCTATCCCTTCACCGCACCTTAACGGATAACCAATCTCTCTTTTAGAATCAATCACTAAGAAACTATCAACACCCTGCGCTTTAAGAGTCCTTGCAGCCATCAACCCAGCAGGACCTGCTCCTATTATTATAATGTCGTGCATTCTTTATTTATGTTGAATAATTGGCGATTCTTCTCTCAAACGAATTTTGACATTATACCTGTACCATTCTCCAGCAGGCTCTGATACAAAATATGCCCCTGTGAGTAGAGCAATCAAGCCAGCACCTGGACTTGCAGCAAGAGTAAGCCCCCCACTAGCCAGCACAGTTAATACTGAGTAAGCAGCAGTCACGAACCTATGATAGTTCCTGGTTTCTTTCAAAGAATCAATTTGCGCTTGCTTCGCCTCTTCAGACATAAAAACTATTCCTCGTTTTTCGAGTTGTACTAATGTTTTACCAAACTCTGTATTAATTTGCTGCTCACCACTATCACCCTGAGTATCTGATATACAGTCCATGTTACTAATTCTATACTTCTCTCTTATATAAATATATTTATGTTACATACCACAACAAGCTTTATAAACAACCCAAACCCTATCTATTTCCATGAAAGATAAACTTCTAGACAAAAACGACATATTCACAGACATAATTGGCCAGGCCAGGGTAAAGTCTCAGCTAAGCTCAGCTTTGCTTGTTGACAGGCACGTATTAATAATAGGCCCTCCTGGTATTGGCAAGACCACTTTGGCAAAGAACATTGCAAAGATACTTCCTGAGATAGACGTTGTTGAGGGATGCGAGTTCCATTGCGATCCTAGGAACCCAATCTGTCCTCGCTGTAAATCATCAAAATCATTGAAAAAGGTAAAGATCTCAGGAGATCAGCGTTTCATAAGGATTCAGGGCTCGCCTGACCTTACAGTAGAAGACTTGTTAGGAGACATTGACCCAATTAAAGCGCTTAAGTTCGGACCTTTAAGCATCGAAGCATTCACCCCTGGCAAGATTTTCAAGGCAAACAAAGGCGTCTTGTTTTTTGATGAGCTAAACAGATGCCCTGAAAAGTTACAGAACGCCCTATTACAGGTGCTACAGGAAAAAAAAGCCACAATCGGCTCTTACGATGTTGACATACCTGCAGATTTTATTTTTATAGCCACAATGAACCCCGAAGATTCTTCAACTGAGAAGTTAAGCGACGTTCTTCTTGACAGATTCGATGTTGTGTACATGTCATACCCTGAAGACCTCGAAACTGAGAAAAGGATTGTTGTTGAAAACTCTAAATCTCTTGTAAATGTTCCACCGCACATTCTTGACTTAATTACGTATTTTGTGAGGTTGTTAAGAGAGAGCAATGACCTTGAGAAAAAGCCAAGTGTTAGAGCATCCATAGGATTATACGAGAGAAGCCAGAGCAATGCTCTGATTAACAACAGAAAAACAGTAACTTTCAATGACCTAAAAGATGTACTATTATCAGTCATTGCACACAGGATTTCGTTAAAACCAAGCGTCAAATACCTTACCTCAGCTGCAGACTTTATCAAGGAACAGTTTGAATCATTGATGGAATCTGATTATGGTAAATCCCTTGAAAAAGAGGTAAAAAAGACAGAAAAGGGTGATTTACCCTGACGTTAGTGTAGATATAGACGAATTCTCATCAGCCGAAGAGCTCCAAGGAAAACTCTCGTTAAGTCAGGACCAGAAACTAATGCACTCTGTCCTTGAAAATGACCAGGACACTATTGACGAAGGTAAAGTACTTAAAGAATCGATAAACTTAGGCATTGGTTCTTTTACCCCTGACTTGATGTTCGAGAATCTTGTTAATGATTATCAGAACGCTGAAAAACTTTACGGACAAAAGATAATCCATTTTCTTACAGGATACGACCCTGGTTATGTAGATAGAAATATACAGATTCCAGAGTTCCAGAGAGAGCTTAAGAAGCGTGTCAACGATAACATTGACAAACTAAAACATCTCCAGCTTATAGATGACAACGGCATTGTGACTGATAAAGGCCTTGAACTTGCATCAATCTGTCTCTACATCGAAGAACTTGATAATATGGTTCCTAAAGGCATCCAGGGTGAACAGTACCATAAGAAACAATCCTTGTACGGCGGAAAGCAAGACGTAAAGACATTCAAGAAGAGCGACAGGTATCGTGATATTGCGATAAAGAGAAGCGTGACAACAGCGATAAGAAGGTCTCACAAAGATATTTTGGTGCATGATCTTAAGTCATTTGAACGAGAAAGTAGGGGTTCAATCTATATTGTCTATGCAATGGATGCTTCAGGATCTATGAAGGACAAGAAGATAGACACTGCAAAAAAAGCAGGTATTGCACTTGCTTTCAAGGCGATTGAGGCAAAGAACAATGTTGGTTTGATTACATTCGGTTCTGAGATAAAAACCAGAATTGACCCTTGCACTGACTTTGTCTTGCTTCTAAAATCAATAGCTGCAGCAAGAGCTTCAGGCGAAACTAATATCATCAATGTTCTTGAAAAGTCTTTAGAGATGTTCAAGGAAGAGAACGTTACAAGACACCTTATACTCTTGACAGACGCCCTTCCTACAGTCGGTACAGAAGAAGAGACTTTAAAAGTTCTTGGGAAAGTCCGAGCTGCAGGGATCACAGTCTCATTAATTGGTATCAGTCTTGACCCTAAAGGCGAGGAGCTTGCGAAAAAGATAGTAGAATTTGGAGACGGCAGGCTTTACATTGTAAAGGACCTCGAAAATCTTGATAAGATTGTTCTAGAAGACTACTATGAAACTCAGTAAAATTTATAAAACTGTTATTATTAAAACCCAACAATGAAATTACTTTGTTTTTCAGATGTCCATGGAAATATCGCAAAGACGTACGATAAACTAGTCAAAATTGCAAGTAAAAATGAAATTGAAGCAGTGATATGTGCAGGCGATTTTTCCGATTTCGGCTCTTACTTAGATATTGTTTTCAAAAAGCTGAACAGCATAGGCAAACCTGTTTTTGCAGTGCATGGAAACCACGAGACAGCTTCTGTAATCGAAATGGCTCAAAAGGATTTTGAGAACATAATCAATATTCACAGGTCATTGAAGCCTTTCAAGGATATTCTCATAATCGGCTGGGGCGGCGGCGGATTCTCCACAAGAGAACCTGGTTTCGAGAAATTCGGAAAAAAAGCGGGAAAGATGATGAAAAAATACGAAAAAACAATTCTGGTGACCCATGCACCTCCGCACGGTACAAAACTGGATGTTGTGTTCAAGGACCATGTCGGTAATAAGTCAATCACAGAATTCATCCGAGTTAATCAGCCAACCTACGCACTCTCAGGTCATATCCATGAATCCCACGGCGCCCTACAGAAGATGGGCAAGACCGCTCTTATTAATCTTGGCCCAAAAGGCACAATAATAGAAATCTAGAACAACAATATTCCGTTAGGAATTTGTTGTGCTCAATAACTTGATTATTGACATTTCATAATTCTATCAGGTTTATCTTCTTTACCTAATAGTACAACTCTGCTCTCTTTCTTCTCATCAATAATCTTTAGCTCAGGATACTTTTTAATTAGCTCTTTCGCAAACTCAACTACCTGTTCATGCCTTGGCATATTTTCTATCTTTAGCCTGTCTCTTGAAAAACCCACCCACATGTAAGCCTTAAGCTCAATATAATCAGGGTCTCCTTTCTTCAGCAGCTCAACATAACCCTTGACATTGCAGTCATTAATCCCTCTAATAAGTGTTATCCTTACAATAGTTCTTGTTTTATCTTTCAACGATTTAAGTATTTCAAGGCTTTTGTTCAATCTCTCCCAGCCATCAGTAAACTCGCACCTGTCAATTTTTTCAAACAACTCCTTATTTGGCGCATCAACAGATAGATATAGTTGAGTTGGCAGTTCAAGGGTATCTAATTTCTCAGGAAACATTCCATTAGTAACTAAAAACGTTGTCTTTCCAAGCTTGTGAAGCTCTTTGATAAGTTCATTCAATTTACTGTAAGCAGTTGGCTCTCCGCTTAACGATATCGCGAAATGCATCGGCTCCTGCGCCTCTTCCAGCTTCCCTAGGTTTACTTTGTGATTCCCTCCAAATCCGCTTAGAAGCCCTCTCTGTCCAAGAATGCAGTTTTTGACAATATCCTTAGGTTCATCCTCACCCTTTACTTTTAGAGTAAATTCCTGTGGCCTCCAGCAGAATATGCACGAGTTTGGACAGTTGTTAACTGCAGGAGTCATCTGGCAGCATAGATGACTTCTTATCCCATAGAACTTTTGTTTATAACAAACATCCTCATCCCTTAGAGATTTCTTTGTCCATGTACAAATCTTTACAGCGCTGTGCTTACCAACAAACCTGTACTGTTGCTTTTCCAGTAATGATTTAAGAGCACCCATACATTCAAAGAATTTGCAGGTTTTTTATAAAACCTTTGTTAATTCAATACTCTCTTCACAATACTCTGCATAAGGTCTAATCTTTTCATAATTCCTTATGAATCTAAGCCTCGAATCTATCATTTTAACAAATTCATTGACAGATTCCTCCCACCCCTTTTTGCAAACCTCTCTTGTATCCAAGCCCAGTTCTTTGCAAGCCTCTAGAACAGGACACCAATTATATGATCTCCATGTTATCTTGTTCTCATCTTCGTACACAATTGGAACCTCGCTTGGTTCAATGCCCATCTTCTTGATAAGCAACAAAGTATACGCTTTCTTAAGCAATGAAGTCTCACTTACAGAACCAATATTCTCTTCAAGCCACTTTAACCGTTTTGCACATAGAGCATTATTAATCTTAGAAAAGTCATCTGATTCTTTTGCTTCAATTATTTGTTGTTTAACTGCTTCGATAATCTTTCTCTTCCCCATAAGAATCAGGAGTTCAGTTCTGGTATAAAAATCATTCTAATAAAATAAAAGAAAAAAATTACAAAGACGAATAGTCCTCGTTAAGGTTTGCTCCGCAACCCTCGCAATACTCATCTCCGTCGTCAATAATACCTCCGCACACAGGACACTCTAATCTCACATCTCTAGGCATTAGTACCAACCTCCTTTTTTTTCAGAACAAGTTTTCGTTATTTCCACAATTATCCATCTCTTTTTTAGAAATGAATTTTTATTGTGGTATTTAAATGTTTTGGAAATGGACTCATTTCCAAACATTAAAACTTAGAAATCAAGCAATGATTATTGAATCTTGATTTCTCTCGTTTAAATGTTTTGATTTATCACAGACAGAAAATGTTTCTCTCTTAACTTCTTGAAAGTCATGTCCATCAACGTCTTAAGATTCTCGATGTCAGCTTTATTGTATCTTAACAAAACGTCAAGTGCAGCCTCATCACCTTTGACGTATCTATGCCACAACCTTACTGCTTCAAACCCATCCATACCTTGCAGATCCTCGTCCCTGTTAATGCCCATCATTCTTTCAATATTTTTCAGACCACCTGAATAACCTAGCTCTTTCATTGCAAACCTTAAATCTACATGCATCTTGTTAAAATCGACCTCAGGAAACTTAGCTTTAAGGAACGGAACATCAAAACATTTTCCGTTGTACGTCACCAACATGTTATACTTTCTTATCTGGTCCCGGAACTCGTCAAGGTTCTGACCTTTCACAAAAAAGCTGCTCTGCTTACCGTCAAACAAACCTATCACAGTTAAATCATCATAATGCCTGCTCAAACCTGTTGTCTCAATATCAAGAAAACAACATTTCATGTCAGGGTAAGCTCTCCAGTGCAGGTTTCCTGGCATGTTACTTAGAAAGAAGTTATGGTCCATGTTTTCATAAGCTTCAATGGACTTATTTATGAAACGTACAATTCTTTGCTTTTTGTTTTCCTGGATTGGAACCCCGTTATGCTTATCCAAAAACCCTCCCCAGTCCCATACATTGCTTCTCCATATTGTACTCTCTGTATTCGCAGTTACTCCTGGAATATGCGAAAATGTATTTCTTAACAATTAAACACCCCTTTTAGAACTTTTAAGAAAAACAAATAATTTATATATTTTGATATTTTACATAAACCCTAAAATGGCGCTCTATATGAAAACATATCTAGTTTTGCTTGCGCTATTCTTACTAATAGTTACAATCGGTTGCGAACAGCGCATTGGTGGAGACACTGACGAACACGGCTGTCTTCCTGCTGCAGGTTACCAATGGTGCCCTTCAACACAGAAATGCCAGCGTATGTGGGAAGAGTACTGTGAAGAGTTCAGGGACCAGTTCAGGATCAGAAACTTTCAAGACTGTGTAGAAGCAGGCTACCCTATAATGGAAAGCTATCCAAGACAATGCATGACTGATGACGGCTTAAGCTTTAATGAACAGATCTGCCTTGAAGGAGAAAAACGCTATGAATGCGGAGACTATGTCAAGGTTGTCAGCGCTCTTGAAGGCGCAGGCTCAAAATTTTATAACGGCTCAGAAGAGATTTCATGTCCAGTAGTAGCTCCTGATTCCTTGTCCCAGGAATGCAAGAATCTTCTGGCCCTTGAATGCAAAGAGATATGCTAAAGTTTATAAATAACCTCTTCCAACAAATGTACTTAGTGATGCACAATGGGAAAAAAGAAAAATAAGAATAAGAAGAAAAAAGTAAGTGCAAAGAAAGAGAAATACGCAAAGTTCAGAAAGGAGAAATCCGGCACTCTAGACCTTACAATGCCAGACCTTGATACTGAACAGCAGAAACAGAAACAGAGAGACGAACTTAAAATCAATAAATTTCTGCGTTTTAGCAAAAACCCTCCTACAAAAGAAATCATCAAAAGAAAGATGAAGAGTAAGAGGTAGTTTTTTCTTTATTTTAATAACCCACTGGACACTGGACAACTCCGCTAAAAGTTTATAAACTCATTTTCCTGAAAAATCATCATGATCAGGAACTCATTCATATTCTTGGAAAAGATCAATTCTAAGACAGAGCAAAATATCTGGCACCAGGACATAAAGGACTGGCAGTCCTTCATAAATGCAGATAAGGTCAAAGGCATCTCAAACAAGAGAAAACACTATTTCAATATGAAAATTAAAGAAGCACAGAAAGCGCTATACACATTTGACTCCAAATACTTCACTAACAAACTTCCTGGTACAGAAACCTGGCGATTGTACGACTTCTTCAAGGAAGATACAATCTTCTTAGATATAGAGATTGCAAACAGGAAAGGAGATATCTCAGTAATAGGCATCTACGATGGTATCAACACTAAGGTGATGGTAAAAGGATTTAACCTTGACATCAAACTATTGAAAGAAATACTTGCAAAAGCCAAACTCATAGTAACATTCAACGGCTCAATCTTTGACATTCCTGTTATTAACAGATACTTCTCATTCCTGCCAAACATCCCTCACATTGACTTAAGATTTCTCTGCCAAAAACTAGGACTAAAAGGTTCATTAAAGGATATTGAGCCAAAGATTGGCATAAAACGTCCCAGACACTTAAGAGGTTCTCCAGTTGAACTCTGGAAAGCATACCATGCATCCGGAGACAAAGAATACTTGCAACTATTGGTACAATACAACGAAGAAGATATGGTTAATCTTAAACCGTTGATGGAGTATTGTTATAAGAAGTTGAAGCAACCTCTGTAACTCTTGCTCTTGGTTGAGCATTCTCGCCTCTCCAAGTATCTGTAAGAGCTTCCAATGATCTTATTGCTATTGTCCCCACTATAGGAGCTACAACTAAACCAGCAAGCCAAAGACCCATATAATCAAGTTGCTGTTCTTTTGACAAAATTGGCATCACCATAGACAAAACGCCGCCCGCTCCTACACCATATCCTACTAGCAAACCAGGAAATGTGCAATCCTCCACAGGCTTTCTGCCATACAAAAAATTATTCTTAAACCTTGTTAAGAAAGAAGCATCCTCAGGAACATAACTCTCTGCAACATTCTCTTCTAAAGGAACAGAATCCTTATGCATGTTTATTCTAATCATACAAAATCCGTGACTCTAATCATATATATAATTTTCCACTGGACACTGGACAACTGCGGTCAAAATATTTAAACTAAGATTCTCATTTTTTAACCATGAACACTTTAAATAAGATTAAAATCCTTGCAGACGCTTCAAAGTTCGACTCTTGCGCCAGCTCTAGCTCTAATAGAAAAACAAAAACTAACGATAGAATAGGTAACGCAGCAGGCTGCGGCATC
>JAHWHD010000068.1 GCA_019323525.1 Candidatus Woesearchaeota archaeon | reverse complement strand
TTATGCACAGCGCTTGAAGCCATGCCAGTCTTCTCTATGACCCTGCCCACTTTAGTAGAGCCAAGCTCTAGCAGCGCAAGATAAACCTTAATCTCCCCGCTGCTGAGGCCAAGATCCTCTAGTATCGTAGTGTCCATAACCTCTGTAAAGCACCTCAAAGATATAAATCTTTCTATAACTCTCCAAATATGGAGAGGAATATTTTATATACATTTAACCAATAGGTAGTAACAAAATGAAACTAAAAAAGATCGTAGCATCGCTCGCGACACTGGCAGCGTTAGCTCTGCCTGCAAAAGCAGACCAGTTCAGCATAATGCCTACTTTACAGGACATGACAAGGATTGAGGTAAAAGGTTCAAGGCCGAAAAGTGATTACCTTGGCTTTGCATTCCTTGAACCAGACAAGTACTTTGCAAAGTTCAGCCAGCACTACAACGTAAAAGGCAGGACAGGCGTATCTTTAGAACTCAAAGCTGGCTCAAACATGGACGACAAGGTAAGAGCCTGCCTGGACTACACACTCAAGCTGCCTAAAGGAGGCTGGGGACGTGTCTGGTACTGCCCAAAAGAAGATGTAAAAGCACTGAAACTGAAAAAAAGGTTCGGTAAAGTTATGCTAGGAAACTTCGCAGAAAAAAACCATGGTAGTATCTACATAGAACCAGACCTGTCAATACCATTAGACAGAAGAGGAAAATTCTTCCTCAAGGCTATGGGAAGGGGTAAAGGAGATACGCTTAATGAAGCAATACATAACTTAGACCATTACCTTGGAGTTGAGTTCAGGTTAAGATAAGGAGGTCAAAAAATGTTCACAAAAGAGATCGTTAAACAATTAGCAGTAGACTGTCACTGGCTAGAAAGACCCTCAAACATCCCAAGACTTAAGCAATACCTTCAACCAGGTTCATTGCTCGAGGTAGGATGTGCGCAGGGAAAAGACACTGAAGAGCTGGCAAAGCTTTACAAGGTAACAGCTCTAGACATCAACCCAGAATTCCTCAGAGCAGCTGCACAAAGAAACCCTGGCACATGCTTTATCAGGGGCGATATCCACAGTTTACCGTTTCCAGACAACAGCTTTGAAAACATCGTCTGCTTGAACACGCTTTTCTATACAGACACTGAAAAAAGCGTGCCTGAACTTATCAGGGTACTGAAAAGAGACGGGATTGCAGCTATCTCTGTAGATGAAAGGACAATAAACCTTGAGACTGGCAAACCTTACCATGAACAGGACATGCAAAGACTGTACGAAATGATAGGCAGGGAAAATATCGTAGCAGCAATGTATAACAACTACAAAGAACCCAGACCGTTCCTGCACGAGCACCATCACTACGATATAGTCTTTAGGAAATAAACTCATTGATCCTCTCAGGATAAACAACCATATTTTTTATTTCATTTACAGGAACCCATTCTAAAGAATAGGCATTACCGTCTTTATTGTTTTCAACCAGCTCTCTTCCCATTATAACTTCACCGGAAAAACTGCCAGCCATAAAACAATATCCTTGCGGAGCGCTCCACAACAACCTTAACCCAGAAACAACAAGATTGGTCTCCTCCTTCATCTCTCTAACACCAGCTTCCTCAGGAGTCTCTCCTTCCTCAATGCCGCCGCCAGGTACAACATAATACTCCGTGCCATCCCTGAACCTTCTAATAAGAAGTACTTTACCATCATTAACTACAGCAACCCTTGAAACGATCCTCATATTAATATAAAAACAAAAGGAAAAATAAAAATGTTTCTAAGTTTCGATATGTTCATCATAGTCAATTTCAGCAAGCTTCCAAGACCCATCATAAATTAACCTTGTAACAGATGCATTATCAATTTTCATTTTATGGGCAAGGTCTTTATCAAGGTCAAGCAACCCAGCGATCAAACATTTTATCACATTTTCATGTGTAAACACTAAAACCCTACCCTTGCATTCAGACATTATCCAGGAACAAACCCTTTCATACACATCTTTTTGACTCTCCTTTCCAGGCGCAAATGTCCAGAAATCTTTCACAGCACCTTTATCATAATCCTTTACTTTTCCTTCAAGGTTTCCATGGTCAAGTTCAGCCAGCTCAATTCTTACCTCAAGCTGCGGCCAGTCATAACCCATCTCCTGCATACAATACCTGGCAGTCTGTTGCGTGCGAATAGTTGAAGATGCGTACACAGCATCGAACTGCATACCTTTAAGATACTGGCCAAGGGCTTTAGCCTGCTGAATCCCTTTTTCAGTCAGCTCGCTCCATGTGTTCCTGCCGCACCAGATTTTTCTTGATGCGCCATTCAGGTTGACCTCGCTCTGTCCGTGCCGCACCAGATATATCTCAAGAGTCATGCTGCACACCTGTACTTGAACATTCCTTTTTTCTTGAGCTCTGCTAACCGCGCAATATCATCAGGAGTCTTTACCCCTTTCACATAACCGTCCCACAACTTTTGTTCATAGACCCTAAATCTTAAACCATTGTTTCTGCCGTTATAACCCTTTAACGTCATCGCCATCTTAAGATGATTAGCATACCCTTTATACAGAGCATCTATGGACCTTGACCTCATAGTCATGCCCAGCAGCCGCATAGTGCTGCTTATGTAGTTGTTAGACCTTAAAAGATACATCCCTGAATTGGCAAGCCAGTCAGGGTCCATGACAAGCTCTCTTGGCATGACAGGATTCTCATAAACCTTTTGCGCATCTTCATTAACCCTTGCAAACCTTGTATGCGCTGATTCTCCTTGGTCAAGCCTGGCCATCTCAGCCTGCATCTCATCTTTTGATAACCTCCTAGCATAGACGACTGCATCAGAGGCCTTATCAGCTAGCAGCATCTTCAAGCCATCGCGCACATCCCTGAAACACACTCCTAGCTTTGCACCGTCTAGTGAAAGAAAGTAGTCAGGCGCTTTGACAAACTGCCTTGCAAAAGTAGCAGGTCCGTTCGAAGCTTTGACTGCAAGACCATCCTGGTACGCGATTTTATTGCCATTCTCATCTCGCAATGCAGTCTCCTGCTGTATGATATAACTTATCCTGTGCCCGAAGTTACCGCTTGCATTAAGGAACCTGCTAAAAATATCCTCATGCTCCTTTAACAGGTGCAGATACACTGGCACTTGTGCAGGGATATCCTTTAAAATATTGGTCAAAGGCCTTTCCCCATCACCAAGATCGACCAGGGGCTTAGGACCTGGGTACCCTAATCTCTCTCCGCGTCCGCCGCAGTGTATGACTACACCTAACCTTCCAGAACGGATAATCTCATCCACTTCGTCGTCAAGGCTCAAGTTCGATCACCCCACATATCATTAACAGATATCTTACAACTGATACAACTTACATCACT
>JAHWHD010000067.1 GCA_019323525.1 Candidatus Woesearchaeota archaeon | reverse complement strand
GACCTAGTAATATATATTGGGGAGGTTTACTGTACCTGCTTTCCGCTTAGAGGCGCATTCCTCCTATCAATGCATCCCGTCCCCCACTTCTTATTATCACTACTACCTAATGATGTTATATCAGTTTATTAAAAAGAGAAATCATTGTGTTTCAACATTTTGATTAGAAGTTAATCTCTATGTTGAAACAACAACTGATCTGTTTATCCAAATAGTGCGCCAAGGCCTGCGGCTGCTTCTTCTTCAGAGACTTCGGGTTTTTCTTTCTTCTTTTTCTCTTCCTTTTTCTCTTCAGGCTTACCCTCAGCAGGTGCTCCAGCTGCAGCTGGTGCAGCAGCGACTGGTATTGCAGCGGTTTTAATCGCTTCGTCGATGTTTACACCATCCAGTGATGCTGTTAATGCTTTAATTCTGGCATCATCAGCCTTTACACCGGCAGCGGTGAGAACTTTCTTTATGTTCTCATCTGTTATTTTCTTTCCTGCGGAGTGAAGAAGCATTGCGCTATATACGTATTCCATTTCTTTTCCTCCTAACTTGTTATGTTCTTTAAAGCAAGCATGCTAGCATGTGCTTTTGATAGTATATTCTTAATTGTCTCCTTATTAACTATCCCCTTATCCAAGGCGAGTGTTAATGCATTGTGATGGGCCTTCATTATAAGAGGTTGAATAGTGAGCTTTGTAAACCAACCTGCTTCTATAGCTAGGTTAAATGCATTTGTTGATGCCTGTTTCATTTGACCCATTATTGCATCTATATCAATATCCAGAACATCTGCTTTGAATATTGCACCGTCTTCATAGACAGCATGTAGACTCATACCTATTTCGATAGGGAAAATCTCTAATCTTGTAAGCATTTGAGCAATTTCAGCAGATATCCTTTCCCCTTGAGGCACAATAACTTTATCCTCTTTTATGACAACTTTTCCTTCTTGGATAGCTGCAGGGATACCTACCTTTTGTAATTCTCCAACAATTGGACCTGGTTTGAATGGCGTTTCTCCTGCTTTTACTGAAATATCATGAGCAGCCTTTTCGCCACCCTTTGCAGGTGCCATTGTTCGACTTGATTTAATCTGAGCAAATAGTTTGAAAGGGCTTTCATCAGTAACAATAATTGCAGATTGCCCAGTGATCAAGTCTTTTAAACCTGATATTCCTTTAACCTGGCTTTCAGCTTCTTCAAGTGATCTGAAAATTAGATTGTTTTTAGCAGAACGAATAGTTGCAGTTCCATGAAGATTTTTCCTCATTATCTGCATCTGTGGAGCAGGAATACCACCGATCTCAACGACTCCTATCACTTTGTTATTTGTAAGAAGGTCGGTTATCTCCTTAACCTCTCCGTGTTTCCATTCTGCAACATGAGCCGCCATATTATACAATCCTCTCTGGTGGGCCCATTGTTGTTTTTATGTAAACTGAGCCTATATTCATTCGTCCACGTTCAAGTGCACCTTCTAATCTTTTGATAATTGCATCAACGTTTTCAGCGATATGCTCCTTTGGCATCTCTGCGTTTCCAGCAACCGTATGAAATGTTTTGCTGCTTTTAGAGCGGAGCTTAATAGTATTGCGCAAGTTCTTTATCATGCCTGATAAATCAGCGTTAGGTGGCACTGGTTTTGGCATTTTACCTCTTGGACCTAAAACAGTACCAAGGGTTTTACCAATGGTTGGCATAAGAGGCGCCTCTGCAATGAAAAAATCATGATCGTCAGTGATTTTCTTGAATTTCTTTTTATCCTTAGAAAGATCCCCGATTTGCTCGGGTTTAATCAATAGATCAACATGTTTCTTTGATTTGACAGCAAGCTCACCACTTGCAAAAAGAGCGACCTTAGCTTCGTTACCTCTGCCATGTGGAAGAATAATCTCTTCATCTACACGATTTTTTGGGATATTAAGATCTATATTCTTTAGATTAACAACTAAATCGATGTTTTGTTTGAATTTTCTATTGAGTTTCTTAGATTCCTCTAAGATTTTCCCAACTGCTTCAGTGGTTTTTTTATCTGTCATAGATATCAAATTTGAGTGTTTATATGCCCATTTTCTCCATAAACCGGAGAAAACGTAGTCTTCGGGAATGACAATCCTATTTATAAAAGTTTGGTTAAATATATCTTAGCTGTCTCTGTAAAGTCTTTCAAGAACTAATTCAAGTATTTCTTCAGGTCCACGTATCTTTTTAAGCTCTTTTTTTACTATTAACGGAGTGCCTTCCAAACTTGTTTTTTGAACGTCTTTATCTGTTATAAGAACTGCATGCCTCTCAGTAATTCTAGAGATACTGCTGACGACTTGTGCTTTTCTCAATAGTTTTTTATTGTATTCATCAACACACGTTAGAAGAATCTTCTTCTTGTCCTGGCTCACTGCCTCAAACGGTGCTCTCTCAAGAGGTGTTACTTTGTATCCTACATGTTCGAGTATTGAGAATATCTCTCTCTGGAATTTTCTAAATCCCTCTGTTTCAAAAGTGGCAGGTTTTAATTCTTTTTTTATTGGTTGAGGTTGTAAAATGTCTATAGGTTTTGTGACATTTGCTCCTAAAGAGTCTTCGATTCTAATAGCTACTTCCACGCTTGCGTTCATGCCTTCTTCGTACATTTGAACGGTTCTTCTTGAAACTTTGAGTGATCGAGCAAATGATCCTATGGAAATGTTTTGTTCTGTTCTAATTCTTTTAATTCTATTCTCATCTAAATTTACGTATAAGCCACCTGGGGCAGCATATACCTCAAGTGGCATACCCTCAAGCAGATTTGAACTAAGGGTTTCAGAAGTAATTGTTTGAATACCAAATCGATCATAAACTACGTCATTTGTTAGAAGGCCGGTTCCACTTCTTTCTCCTACAAGTAGTGGACATCCTTTCAAAAGGACTGACAAAGTTCTAAGTTCCCTAGCAACATCTTCTGACATTGCATCAATGTTTGTCAAAACTTTAATTATTAGTAATGAATTGTCCCTTCTTGCAACTAAGTCAAACCCTATGGGTCGTATAGAGTATAATTCAGAAACATAGAACCCTGCTTTAACCAAGGTGTCCCTGACTTCCCCCAGAAGCTCTTCGCGTCTCATTTGATAACGGGTATAAAAGCACTTCATATATAATAGTATCGGGAGTGAGATTATCTGGATTGGAATCGATGACACAGACTCCGTTACAGGAGGATGCACAACTTATTTAGCAGATG
>JAHWHD010000066.1 GCA_019323525.1 Candidatus Woesearchaeota archaeon | reverse complement strand
GGCCTTTGATGCGGTGTGATTCGTCTAGTATTATTAGGAGTCCTTCGCCTGCATCGTCCATAAGTTTAATGCTTTGTTTTACTGACGCAGTTCCAATCAATACTAGTTTTTCAATCTCGGTTTTCATCTTTTTCACTAATTATGGTCTTCAAAAGTTTTATATCTGTCGGTTCGTCAATGTCGATAGACCTTTCAATTGGCATGATGTAGGCAAATGTGTTTGGACCATACCAATTCTTGTTTTCTTTTATAAATTCCCATTTAGCGCAGAACACGGCGCCATTGAGCTGGTAATATTTCTTTAGTTCTTGCCTTTGTTTCCTAATTAGGTCGAAATTAATAAAATTGTCCATTGAATGATTGTCAGGCAAAGTATTCATCCATAGTGGGTTAACTGTGGCTTCATTAACGCTGATTATGCAGTTAGCATCTTTTTCTAATAACATCCGTATGGCGTTGTCTATATCCTCTGCTGTCCTTAAAGGAGATGTTGGTTGGAGTTTTATTATGATGTCGTATGGTTCTTTGTTTTCTTCTAGCCAGTTGATCAAATGTTCAACAACATCGCTTTCATCAGCTAAGTCTGTTGCTAAGTGTTCAGGTCTAAGAAACGGAACATCTGCACCGTATTTGATAGCGATGTCTGCATATTGTTGAGAGTCTGTTGATACAATTATCCTGTCAACGTATTTGCTGGCCTTTGTAGCATTTATCGTGTAAGCCATCAAGGGTAAGCCATTGACCTCTACTATATTTTTATCAGGAATTCCTTTAGAGCCTGATCTTGCAGGGATGTATGCTAGGACTTTTTTGTTGTTTATCATTTTTCTAAAGTTTGTCTGAATATATTCTTTGCTTCGTTAGGGCCATGGTTGAACAACAAGTCTAAAGCCGCTAATCCTGGAATAAATTCTTGGCTGTTGAACTGTTCGTATGTTGGATGTGTGAAGTTCTGAAGTTCTATTTTAATATTGGCTTTTTCAAACTCTGATTTTGCATCATCGCCCATATAATTAAGTGCACCTCTGCCTGATAAATATAAGTCTGCTTTAAGCTTTTTGCAAATGTCCAAGACAAGTTCTGCTTTTTTTCCTTCAGGATTTATGCAAGATGCATGTATTATTTCAGTATTGATCCCTAATTCATTGAAAATGAACTTCATGGTCTCTATAACTGGCTCTATCATGTTAGTGAACGGTCTGCTGTAGAGTTCTTTTATTCTTTCGTGGTAATATCCAAAGAATCTAGAGTTTCTATACCAGTTAAGCAGCTTATTGTAATGTGATTCTCCCCATTTACGGTCTGCAATCTTGATGTCTTTTATTGGAGTTCCAAGGCTGTAGGTGATAGGTATTGTTAGCATCTGTTTTTTTCCATTGCACAGAAATTGGTTTCTATGTTGATAAGCTTCTTTGTTAAGGTCCACAGTATCAAGGATTACAAAAACATCGCTATTTGCAACTTTGTGGCATAGGCCTAACCATGGCCAGTAGCTTGGTTGGTGTATTGATATGGTTTTCATTTTATCATTCTTAGTAACATAAATGCCTCGGCCGCTATAAGATTTGATGATGTTCCCCTGTAAGCAGCAAGCGCTCTAATACCTTCAACAGAGCGCGGATGAGGAAATTGCTTGAATTCCTCATCAAATAGTTTCATTATTTCTATCTTTTTGTCTATATAATCTGATATGTCTACGAAAAGATTCGGAATATATCTTTTTTGTTTTTCTGGGAAGGAAGTGTTTGTTGATGAAATTACCTCATAACCAAGTATTTGTTTAACGAATGGTGCAGCAAACGGTTTGCAGCATACCATTACAACTTTATGTACGATCTCGTGGTCTGTGTTGACATCAGCATCAGTCGGCGTATAGATAATCTCAGGCCTTATGCTGTTTATCACTGCAGATAATTTGTCTACCATCTGTTTTAGAGAAACTGTATCAAGCTCTACTGTCGGGAATTTTAGGTTAAATGTCTCTGAGAATCCATAAGTTTTTGACACTTGATTGATGATTTTAAGTCTATGATCTAGGTATTCTTGAGGTGCATCGCGAAATGCATATGTAAATGTACACCAATATACTTGGTCACCATTCTCTATATGCTTAAGGATTGTGCCTGCAGCCCCCAGTGTCTCGTCATCAGGATGCGCAGATATTACTAATACTTTCATCTTGAATTACCTTTTCGATTATTTTTTTAACTCTATCCAGGCCATTGCCGTCGATTATTGACTTGCCTGTATCTGACATGCTTTTTCTTTCTTCATAGTTCCAGTTTTTTAGGATCTCGGGAATTCCACAATAATCTATATCATTCCTAAATCCAAGATATTTAACAGCTCCTTTTGACCTAAAGTATTCGCAATTATATGTTTCATGCTTCTCAGCTGCAATTGATACTGTGGGTGTGCCGATGTACATTAGTTCGAATAATGTAATTCCACCTGCGCAAAAACAGATGTCTGCTTTATTTAGGTAGTCGTATAGATTCTCTACGTTATGGACGATTGTTATGTGGTCTGGTATGGTTATTGATTCAATCTCTTTGAAATGTTCAAAACCTGGGCCAAGGATAACTGTCGTGTCATACTCCGGAAGGTCTTTGAATATGTTCAGTAGCTTTATACTTAGTCCGTATGTGTCTGCGCCTCCCATTGAGATAACAATCTTTTTTTTATCTTTGCTAATGTTTGCTCTTCTATACTTCTTAATTTTGTCAGACATAATAAAATAACCAAAACCTTGATACGTTTCTATCTCATATTGTCGGTCGCTCCATAGAAATGCGGTTGGTGTGATTGCGCAGTCTATTAGTCCAAAACCCGCAGCAGGGTCGTCGTAGTTGATGATTTTTATCTTATCTTTAAGGTGTTCAAGGTATTCTCTTTTTATTTCTAGACTGTCATTGAACAGTAAAATTGCGTCATTTTCTGTTATGGTCTCTTTAGTAATCCTTATTTGCCCTTGTACGTCGTTGTCAACCCAAATCGGCTTAATATTATATTTTAAGAGAAGTTCTTTAACCTTATCATCTTTTACACTGATGAAAATTACATTGTATGATCCAGAAAGCGTCTTGTATAGAATGCTCATCCTTGCTATGTGGCCCATGCCTATCTGATTTGATCCGTCAGCCCTGATAATAAGTGTTTTCATGATAGCCTGTCCCACTGGATTATATCGTCCTCTTTTATGTCTGTTTTTGCTATCTTGCCAACTACATTTTCGAACTCTTTTGGCAGAATTCCAAGGCAAGGTCTTTTTATGTCAATCATCTCTTCTGTTATTGTGGTTCCTGTAGGGATGTCTTTTGTTGCTACAATGCTTTTTCTCATATATTTCATGCTTTTAAGTTCTTTCTCTGTAGGTTTTTTCTCCCCGTCTCCTAATGCGTCTTCGATTAATCTTATGCTCTTGATAATATCTTTCATCTCTTCAGGAGTTGCAGATAGCATGTGATCAGGACCTTCTGCGTTCTTGTCGTATGTGAAATGTTTTTCAACAACGCAAGCTCCTAGTGCAACCGCTGCAATCGGAAGTTCAATGCCAAGACTATGGTCTGAAAATCCAATTGGCAGGTCGAATTCGTTATAGAAAGTCTCAATCACTTTTAGATTCGCGTCTTCAGCGTAGCTAGGGTAATTAGATATTGCATGAAGCAATACGAGTTTGTCGTTATATTTCAATATTGTATTGACGGCTTCTCTTACTTCTTCAAGGGTGCACATTCCTGTAGACATAAGGATAGGTTTGTTCTTTTTAGCTATGTAAGTAAGCAGAGGAAGGTTTATCGCATCATCTGATCCTACTTTATAGACCTCGACTCCTAAGCTTTCAAGAAGTTCAACATCTTCAGGGTGGCTTGGTGTAGAAAAACAAAGGATGCCTTTTTCTTTACAATAATCAAATATCTCTTTGTGAATTTCGGGTGACAACTCAAAGTTTTGGAAGTATTCGTATTGGTTTATCTCGCCAGTGTTTTCTAGGTTTATAAATGCCTCTTTTGTTGCTGTGTTTTTGGCGGTATAAGTCTGTAGCTTTACAGCGTCTGCCCCAGATTCTACTGCGAGATTGACTAGTTTCTTGCCATTTTCAAGTGTTGTAAAGTTTCCTCCTATTTCTGCTATTATAAATGTTCTTTGACCTTTACCAAGAATGAACTTTCCTACTCGGACATTTTTTACCATTGTATATCCCTCCAATACCTCGACAAGTATGTCGCTTTATATATCTTATGATTTAAAAATCCTCTGCAATAGCGGTTAGAAACCTTTAAATATCTTAGGTTGTCGACTATTTAAATATGGCTGATGTACTTTTTATCACACCTGATACTGTTGACAGGAGCAAAAAAGGTAGACGAGAGATAGAATCTTCAATGAAAGAGCCCCCTTATGCTTTCTTAACACTGGGAGCTATACTTGAGAAACAGGGTTATTCTGTAAAAATCATCGATACAAGGATTGAACATGACTTTGAGTCAATTATCAGGGATGAGGTTTCTAAAAAACCTATTTTTGTTGGTATAAATTCTATGACAGGTCCGCAGATAAGGTTTGCACTAAATATCTGTAAAATTGTGAGAGATACTGATGCAGGTATTCCTATTGTTTGGGGAGGTGTACATCCTTCTATTTTGCCATTACAGACATTGAAGAATCCTTATGTTGACATAGTGGTCATTAATGAAGCTGAGGTAACAGTTGTAAAGTTAATAGAGGCTCTTAAGAATGGCGATAGTTTGAGGGATGTTGAGGGTATTGCGTTTAAGGAGAATGGTGAGCCTGTTATTACAGAGCCGATAAAAGAGTTCGTAAATCTTGATGATTATCCAATACCTGCTTGGCATCTAGTTAGAGAGAATTTTCAGAGATACTTAATTCGGTTGTTTACTTCAAAAGGTTGTCCGTATGAATGTACTTTTTGCTACAATAAGCTTTATCATAAAAGAAGGTGGCGTGCAAGAAGTGCAGAACACGTTCTTAGTGAAATTGATTATCTTATCAAGGAATTCGGGATTAAAGAGATCCAGATAGGTGATGATAATTTTTTAATGGTAAAGGACAGGGCTGAGAAGATTATTCAAGGTCTTAAAGAACGCGGCATTAGGCTTAAATGGTGCATGACAAGGGCCAATCTTCTTAACGATGATATTCTATCAAAGATGTCTGGAATCTGTAAAGAGGTGAGTTTTGGCATAGAGTCTGGCTCGCAGAGGATACTTGATATACTTAAAAAGCAACTGACGCTCGAACAGATTGAAGAAACTGTTAAACTCCTCAAGAAGTACGACATCGAGTATGCTTCAGGTTTTATGTGCGGTTTTCCTTTTGAAACTGAAGATGATCTGGTAGCAAATGTTAATTTTGCAAAGAAGCTGCACAAAATACATCCAAACCACAGATTTGTAATCGGGATATATGTTCCTTATCCAGGATCAGAGATGTATGAGTCTATGAAAAAGGACCATGGTTTAAAAGAGCCAGATGCTTTGGAGGGTTGGGCTGATACTAATCAGTATGGAGAGATAAATCCTATGTTTATTCCTTGGATTAAAGACGTAGATTTCTATAAAAGATACCAGACAGTTTTTAATGCTGTATTTGAGATGAGAGATAAAAGGATAAAAGAGATTTACAAGGATCTCTTTTAGAATTCCTTAGCAGGAACTCCTCTATATCTTTTATTATCTTCGCAGTCTTTGATAACAGTAGCTCCTGCTGCTATGATGCACTTATCTCCTATATTTAAGTATTGTATGACGTTTGCACCCATTCCAAGATGGCTGTGTTTTCCAATTTTTACCCCTCCGCTAAGTGTGACTCCTGGCGCTACATGGACGAAATCTTTTATCTCACAGTCGTGGTCTATTGATGATCTTGTGTTTATTATGCAGCATTCGCCTATTACAGTCCCTGGTTGTATGACTGCTCCGTCCATAACAACAGTTCCTTGGCCTATTGAAACATCATTATTTACAACTGCATCTTTGGAAATAATTGCAGGAAGATTAAAGCCCAGGTCTTTTAACTTATTCCAGACCTTTTCCCTTATGCTTATATCGCCAATACTGCCTATGCCTACTGCTGCGCTTGAACAACCCTCTTGTTTTAGTTTTTCTAGTATGTTGTCATCTCCTATGTATCTGACTCCGAGCATGTTTCCTCTATCTTCCATATCTGTGTAACCAACTATTTCGTAGTTGTTATTCTTCTGAAGAATAGAGATGACGACTTTAGCATGACCTCCTCCTCCAACAATAATGATTTTATCCATTCTTGAACACCTCAGAAACTTCTTTTATTTCTTCATCTGTTATATTTATAGAACATGGAATGTTTATTGTCTTATTCCATAATTCAAGTGCTTTTTCAATCTTATATGCTTGGCAGTCTTGGTATGGTTTTTGTATATGTATTGGTGCCCACAATGGCCGTACCTGAATTTTGTTATCTGAAAAGAGTTTTATCAAGGATTCTTTATCAAAGCTGCTGCCAAGTTTTATCGCATAGAACCAGTAATTGGATTCTGCGTATTCAGGTTCTTCTGTCAGTTTAATATCTGCATCTTTCAATAGCTCCCTGTACTTTTGGAAATTCTGTCTTTTTATTTCAATATATTCACTTAGTCTCTCCATCTGTCCAACTCCAATAGCTGCGTGGACATTGCTAAGCCTGTAGTTAAAGCCTATCTCGTGATGGACGTACCTGACACCATCGTCTTTTGCCTGGTTTATGAGATAACGCGCTTTTTCTGCTACTTCTTGGTTATCTGTAACTATCATACCTCCACCGCCTGTTGTGATTATCTTATTTCCGTTGAAGCTGAAGCATCCAATGTTTCCTATTGTACCAGTGAATTTTCCTTTGTACCTTGAGCCAAGGCTTTCAGTTGCGTCTTCTATGACTGTTAGATTATATTTCTGTGCTAAATCCATAAGCGGATCCATATCAACAGGGTTTCCAAATACGTGAACAGGGATTATTGCTTTAATCTGCTTTTTTGTTGTTTTATTGATTAGTTTGTCATTAGAGAATTCGCATTCTTCTTCAATAAATTGCTTTAGTTTGTTGACGTCCATATTATAGTAATCGTCACAGTCCATAAAAATAGGATGAGCTCCTATGTACTTTACTACATTAACCGGAGCAATAAATGTTATTGTCGGGACAATCACTTCATCATCGTTTTTTACTCCTGAGATAATTAAAGATATGTGCAGCGCTGAAGTTCCATTTGCGCATGCGACTGCAAATTTTGAACCCACGTAACCCTTTACTTTGCCCTCGAATAAAGTAATGTATTTACCGTCTACAACCCATTCTGTCTCAATGCATTCTTTGACATAATGTTGTTCATTTCCTTTAATGTTTGGCACGCATAGAGGTATCATTTTAGACGTTATAAAGTTCTGATTTGTAATTGTGCATGTTTTTCTTGATCCATTCAATAGTTTCAGAAAGTCCTTGTTTTAAGTCGTGCTTAGGGCTCCAGTCAGTAAGTTCTTTTATTTTTGAGTTATCACACCTTAATCTCTCTACTTCGCTTTTTTCAGGTCTTAATCTTTGCTGGTCTTGAACAATCTTTACATCCTTTCCTATCAGGTTTATTATTGTTTGAGCAAGTTCTCCCATGCTTATCTCTTGATTTGCGCCAATGTTGATTACTTGGCCGACTGTATTGTCGCTTTCAGCTATTGAAATGAATCCTGCGACTGTATCAAGGACATAGTTAAGGTCTCTTGTAGGGGTTAGGTTTCCTAACTTAATCTCTCGTTTTCCGTCAAGAATTTGGGTAATTATAGTAGGAATTATTGCGCGGGCACTTTGTCTAGGTCCGTACGTATTGAACGGCCTTACTATTGTTACAGGAAGATTGAAGGCTTTGTGGTAGCTGATAGCTATCTGGTCTGCTCCAATCTTAGTTGCTGAGTATGGGCTCTGGCCAACTGCAGGATGCGTTTCATCTATTGGAACATACTGCGCTGTGCCGTATGTTTCGCTTGTTGATGTAATCAGGATTTTAGAGGTGTTAAGCATCCTTGCAGCCTGGAGAATGTTGTATGTTCCTTCTATGTTTGTCCTGATATACGCTAGAGGAGATTCGTATGAATATGGTATCCCTATCAAAGCTGCAAGATGGAACACTACGTCAATATCTTTCATTGCGTTCAAGACAGAGTCGCTGTCTCGAACATCGCCAAGCACTACCTCTATTTGATCTTTATATTCAGAATCTTCGAGCCACCCCCAGTGGTTATTAGGGTTATAATGTACAAATGCTCTTACTTTGCACCCCTTTTTGACAAGAGCCTCTGCAAGATGAGAGCCTATAAAGCCACCTGCACCTGTAACTAGAACCTTTTTGTCTTTTAAATCCATAGTTAATCACGAAATACGTTTATTTAAATATCTTTTTATTAAGAACTTTGGTTGCTTTTAAATACCTTATAGAACTAAGTTCTTTCAGCAAAGGTATAGGTATCCTAGTTTGATTCCTTTTGAGTATGTGTTTTTTATCAATACGCAACCATCTACCAGTTGCCAGGTTTTTTTATCCTGTGGAGGAAAGTTCATGAGTGCAACTAATGAGTTCTTTTCGATATCAATTAAATGACAGTTGTCACAATAAACTCCTAGATGATAGTTGTTATCATCAGTTTCAACTCTGAAGTCGTTGGCTAACAATAACAGTCCTTCGTCATTAGAGTAAAGGTTGAGATCATGCCTGTAATCTTTAACAAATTCAATCATTTCCCAAGTCGCTTTATTAACATCTAAACTTGTTACAGGACCCACATACTCGCTGACAAGGAAGATGTTTACTGCAAACCCCGCACTCAGCAGGATCATTAGGCTAAGTATCATGGCTCCTGGGTTTCTTTTAACTCCATAGAAATATGTAATCAGGAACACTATTGATACTGCGTATGCAATTACAAGAACCAAAAAGTTGACTCCCAGGAGATTACCTGAACTTGTAGTATAGCTGAACGTGAAATTCCACATGAATTCTTTAATAAGTTTAAGATAAATGCTGAACTCTCTGGGAACAATTGCGATGAAGTTGTAGTTGAGGTAATAGAATACTGCAAGCAATGTTCCTGTAACTATACCAATGAACAAAAGTATCCTTTTATTGAACCTGATGCTTGAGATATAAAGGCCAGATAGAACAGATAATGAAGGGATGATGATCATCATATACCTACTATACTCTGCAATTCCTCCGACAAGGAACGACCCTTGGCCGCGGCCGCTTAGCAGGAATATGCCTATAATAAATATAACGACAGCCCAGGTTGTCCAGAAGGAATCTTTTTTTCTGAACTTTAAAATTTGTATTAGGGCCGGAATCAACAGTAAAGAGGTTGCCCAGAATAAAAGCATGGCTAGAGCCATAAGGGATATGTTCAGGCCGAAGTACTGCGATGAATGTCCGATAGTAGCTCTAAATATCTCTGGTGCAAATATTGGGTACATTGAAAATATTGCCGCTGCGATTATTCCGATAATTATAACCTCTATGAAGGTTCGGAGAATGTTTCTTGGATTGAATAATCTTAATATTGATTTGAACTTGATTCCTTCTGTCTTTGAGATAAATGAATGGATTATTATTATAATAAATAAAAATACGCTGGTGTATTTAGAGAGTAAAGATATCCCAAAAAAGATTCCAGTTGGAATTAAGTATCTTTTCTTTTCATTTTCTCTAAATCTTAGATAAAACAGCGTTGTGAGAAGGAAGAATGTTATTGTGATAGACGCGTCGTCGGTCTGTAGCGATGCAAGCACAGGATAGAAGCATAGACCATAGAGTGCTGTGGACCATAAAGCAGATCTTTCAGAGTAGTATCTTTTAACAATAACAAATATCAAGATCATACTTGCTATGGAGAATATGAGGGGAACTAACCTAAACACCCAAACCTCTGCTCCAAGTAACGCGCCTGTGAAAAGATACATCCATGGTGCAAATGGTGGATGCGGATGTTTACTTATTGGGTTTACAGTATACAAATCTCCTGGATTAAAGACTGATTCAACAGAGTTTGTTTCGTCGTCATATAGCGGTTGGTTTATCCCAGAAATCTTGACAAGGATACTGGCCACTATAATTATAATGAGTATTATTGTTGATTTTTTCATTTTCTGCATACGTACATAAGATCGTAATTAAGCAAACCTCTTAGAAATGGGAATGGTATGAATCTTCTTTGTATCACTTTGAACCTTGTCTTTAGCACTTTTTCAAACTCCTTGACGTTCTTGATGTTTCCAATCCAGTGATACTGAGCATGGAACCTTCTTTTTCCGAACATTCTTCTTAAAAGTTTGAATAGAAAAAGCTCAGTAGGTACGAGTATGACTAGCAATGAGTTATCTTTCATGATTCTTGATAGTTCGTCTAGCCCTTTTATAGGATCATTAACATGCTCTAATACGTCGGTTGTGAGAACAATATCAAATGATTTTTCTTTAAGCGGAAGATTTAATGCATCTGCTCTTATGAATAATGCGTTTTTATTGTTGACTATATCGTAGCCATACTTTAATTGCTCTTCGTCGCGAAGGTCTACCCCATATATTTTTGCATTAGGATATTCCTTTCCAACTATGCGCATGAATATACCAAAACCACAGCCAACATCCACGAAATTGAATGCAGATTCTTTAGGCAGTCTAGATAATTTTTTGATTGCATTTAAACAGAATTTCAGCCTTTTATAGTATACGATTCTCCCATAGATCGGTACTAAATAGGGGTTGATGGCGCCCATGTTTCTCCTTAATTCTTCAGGAATGGATTTGTTTAAATGCTTTTTAAGTTGAGACAGTTTCTCCATATCCTTGGGTGTTTTACAGCGATTTATATAGTTTGTGCTGACTCATTACTAAAGATTTATAAATGAGTTTTACAGACGTAATCTCATGAAAGAGCTACTGGCTTGTCCAAAGTGCAAGCAAGAGTTAAACGAGCAATTAGAATGCAATTCTTGTTCTACAAAATATATTATTAAGAATGACGTTCCTATACTTTTACCCTAGCCTTTTTCTTAGTCTTAGAATATAAGGAAGCATACTTAACTCTGTTCTAATTCTTAGAGCAGATTTCTTGCCTTCTGTCCATCTAATAGGTATCTCCTTGATCCTGTAGCCTTTTCTCTGAGCTCTAAGAAACATCTCAGTGTCCCAGAACATTTTTCTCTCTTTCTTATGGTCATATCCAAGTTCATTGACAAGATCTTTGATTACTTCCTTTTTAAAGGCTTTAAACCCGCATTCATGATCATTTATTTTCGAGCCAAAATATAGTTTAATAAAAATCTTGAAACCATGGCTGATAAAGTACCTTGAGAAATTTCTTTTCACCTTAGAACCTTTAACATGTCTGCTGCCTGTAGCAATATCGTAACCGTTCTCAATTTGTGTAATCAGTTCAGGGATATGACACAAGTCTGTAGAAAGGTCCATGTCCATGAACATAATAATATCAGAGTCTTGTTGCGCCATTGCCTGCGCAAGGTTCTCCCTTCTGCTAGGTCCATTGTGTCTTTGGTAATATAGTTTATCGTACTTCTCGGTTAATGACTTTGCAAGCTCAGGTGTCCTGTCTGTTGAACCATCGTCTAGCATTATCAGCTTGATGTCTTTTGGGACTGTCCTTAGAAATTCCAGTACTTTCGGTATGCTTTGTTCTATAACATGTTCTTCGTTATACATCGGTATGAACAATGATATCATTTTAGAACTTCCTTAAAATATTCTATTGTATGCTTAAGGCCTTCGTCTATCGGAACTACAGGTTCCCAGTTAAGTTTTTGTTTTGCAAGTGAGATATCTGGTTTTCTTCTTGTAGGGTCATCTTTAGGAAGTTCCTTGTGTACGATTTCGCTGCTGCTACCAGTAAGTTCAATAATCTTTTTTGCAAGTTCAAGTATCGTGAATTCTTGCGGGTTGCCTAAATTAACAGGCCCAATGAAATTATCTTTTTCCATCATTGCAATCATGCCCCTGACGAGATCGGAGATATAACAGAAGCTTCTTGTCTGGTTGCCTTCGCCATAAACTGTGATAGGTTCATTCTTCAGTGCTTGGATTATGAAGTTAGAGACTACTCTCCCATCATTTAATGCCACTCTTGGACCGTATGTGTTGAATATTCTTATTATCCTGATGTCTACACTGTTCTGCCTGTGATAGTCCATGCAAAGGCATTCTGCGACTCTCTTACCTTCATCGTAACAGCTTCTAATTCCAATCGGGTTTACATTGCCCCAATATGATTCTGTTTGCGGATGCTCTAATGGCGTGCCGTATATCTCAGAAGTTGATGCTTGGAGTATCCTTGCCTTTAACCTTTTTGCAAGACCCAGCATGTTTACCATACCAACAGTTCCGCATTTTATTGTCTTAATAGGGTTGTATTGGTAGTGTACTGGTGCTGCAGGGCATGCAAGATTGTATATTTGGTCGCATTCGACCCATAAAGGTCTTGTGATGTCGTGCCTAATCAGTTCAAAATTAGGGTTGTCCATAAGATGCCCAATGTTTCTTTTATTCCCTGTAAAGAAATTATCCACACATATTACATTGCAGCCTTTGCTAAGCAGTTTTTCGCATAGATGAGAACCTATAAACCCTGCTCCGCCTGTTACTAGAATTGTCTTCATTCTATTGCAAAGAATTCCGGAGTTTTATATATTTTATGCTACTTACTTTTAAAGAAGTTCTTGTGGAGATTTTTAATCTTTAATGTGTCTTTCAACATCCGGACTGAATCTTTTAATGGGTTTACCTTTGACGCTTCACTGTTAATCCATGTAACCCCCACTTCTTTAATCCTGAAACCGAGATTTTTTGCAAGATACAGGGCTTCAACATCAAAACTAAAACCATTAAGTTTCTGCAGGTTAAATATCTTTTTTGCTGCTCTATGAGTGAATGCCTTGAAACCGCATTGGCTGTCTTTAACGCCCCTCAATGCCACGCTAGCCACTATAAACTGGAACATTTTTCCAACCAATTTTCTATGTATCGGTTGTGGAATCTTAATATTGCTGTCTTTCTGGTTTCTTGAGCCTATAACTATATCATAACCTTTCTCAAGATATGGGATGAACCTGTCAATCTCTTTGATGGGTGTAGATAGATCTGCATCAGAGAATAGGATTATTTTTCCTTTTGCTTTCATCATGCCTTTTCTGACAGCAAAACCTTTGCCTTTGTTTTTCTTATAGCTAAGAACAGAAACATTTTTGTTTTTTATCTTTCTAACAATGTCAACAGTGTGGTCTTTGCTGCCATCGCTAACAACGATGATCTCCCATTTGTATGCTTTATTTTTCAAGAACTTGAGAATCTTGTCCAGACTTTTAATGATCCGTTTTTCTTCGTTATAGGCTGGAATTACTATGCTCAGGTACATCTTCAAATGGATTACTATATTCTGTATTATTAAATGTATCTGTTTTTTCAATTATCCCTGAGTGTTTCAAAATCAATATCACTGGAGCTTTTTCTATGCCTTGCTGTGTAGGAAGCTCCCTTTGTACAACATAAACTGGTTCGAATCCTTGGCTTATGAAATAATCTATACTATCTTGACTTAGAGGATAGTACCAGCTTGGCTGCGTATACTCCCACATATCAATTTCGAGATATATTGGGATCCCTGATTCAGCATTAAGTTCGACATCTTTCTCAAAAGCGGTTCTATTATCGAGGTACTTCGGGCCCCGTAGATAGTAAAGTCTTCCATCTTCAGTTCCTCCTGGTCCACCTATGTAATACTGCCATCTTGTTAAGCCGCGCATTGTCCTTGGAGATCCTGCAAATAGTATTGCATTTTCTTCTGCATTTCTGAGAATCCATGATGCAGCTTCTTGGTACCCAGAATATGTATATGATTTGCTTTCATGCAATGCTACCCCTTCTTTGTAAAAAGGTATTGAGATTAGTATTGCTATAATAACAATAAGCCAGACTATTTTCTTTTTAGTGAATGCCTTTACAAGATCATTGATTTCACTGAGCGCAAAGCCTGCGATAAGCAGAGCTGCAGGAACTAGCGGAACTAGATACCTGGGAATTGTTTGACCTGCTACATTTATTTCAAAGAATGCAAGGAATATTACAAACCACAGCAAGAGAAATATCTGCTCTTTTTTTCTATAGAATAGGATGAATAATATTCCAATCACTAAGAACACAATTACCCATGGGTTCAGAATGAATGTAAATAATATCGATGTGAAGTTGAACGGTTGGTCTACTATTCCTCTGATAGATCCGAGATACACTGCAAGTCCTTTAAGCATAGAACTTCTGAAGAGGGCATAAAAAATTATGTCTCCGATTACTAAGAATCCAATTGGAATGCCTAGACAGTATCTGACTTTTTTGTCCTTAAAAATTAGTTTTTTTCTAGTTATTACAAAATAGATTATGATTGATATCAAAAGTAAAACGCCAGGTCTTTTTGTAAACATTGAGATTATAATAAGTAGGCCTGTGGCGATACTCCATAACTTTTCGTTGGAATGCTCCATCTTTAGAAAAGCATATGCAGTGATAATAAACATTGCAGATATTGGCACATCGAGTATGCCTTTTGCTCCAATATACCAGTAAAGGTGGTGTGTTGTCAGCAGAATTGCAGCAATTAAGCCAGTAAGTTCATCCTTCACCTCTTTTCCGAGCAAGAAGATAAAGATTATGCCTAGAAGAGAGAAAGTAAGGCTCATAAGCCGGACTGCATTAAAGCTTCCTGTGAAAAGTGTGAAGAATGCAATCAGGATCTTTGGCGCTAGTCCCTCGCTTAGAATCTCCTGGTCAAAAATCTCTCCTTGGGTAATTGCATACCCGTTCCACATATTTATGCCTTCATCATTCCAGATACTGTCTGTGAACTGAAACCTGGCTCTTGTGAAGATTGCAAATATTAAGATAAGTATAAAAAACCAGGTATATCGGTTTTTAAATAATTTCATCACTTTAGATCGCTCTTCTTTTTTTTCTTCTATAAAAACCACCTGTCTGAGCTGATGAGCTATCTATATATATAACTTTCTAATATGAAAACACAAAGTATTTAAAATATCCAACATAAATATCTCTCCATGAAGATTGCTAAATATAAGGTTGCTCTTATTATTGTCAGCATTTTATTCTTTTTAGGATTGGGTTACATGTTGAGTAAGATTGACTGGCTTAAGGCCTATGACCTTTTCCTTAATAGCAATCTGTTTTTTCTTATTGCAGCTTTTTTTGTGATGGTGGCAAGCATTCTTGTGAAAATAATCAGGTTTAAGTTTGTGACAAAGTATTTTGACCACAAGTTAAACTTCAGAAACTCTGCATTGATACAAATGTTTGGCATCTGTGTTGCAATGGTAACTCCTGGAAGGTTGGGCGAAGCTTCAAAGATATACCTTCTCTATAGAAAAGGAATAAGATTGAGCATTTCGATGAGTATCATGATATTTGAAAGGTTGATTGATTTATTTGTTCTTACTGGTTTTGGTGTTCTCTTTGCAATATTTGTTGTACAAGATGCAAGATTGAACGCGCTCCTCACTTTGATAATTGTGTTGACTGTTATCCTCATATTCTTATTAAGATACCCACGGTTGATAGTGCGGATAATTCCTAAGAGGTTTGAGATGATTGCAAAACATCTTCGCGACCTTAAGTTCGGAGGCCATTTCTGGACTTTGATATTGGTTGTTGTCTTAAGTATCTTGACTTGGTCGCTTGAAGGGGCTGTTCAGTGGGTATTTGCTATGGGTATGGGGGTCGATGTTTCACTATTTAGTGTTATTGCAATATTGGGTGTTAGTACAGTTCTTGGTTTGTTGTCGTTTCTTCCAGCAGGAGTCGGTGCAATGGATTTTTCTGTTTTGTTCCTTTATTCAATCATAGGGGTTCCGGCCGAGGCAGCTATATCGCTGTTGCTTGTTGCCCGTGTTTTTGGTACACTCATGCCTTATATTTACGCTATTGTTCTCATGTATTACTATAAGATTCCTTTATCCAAGGTAAAAAGCCTGCTCAAATTACGTGAATCAAAGTTCAGTATCGAAGGAGAGGGAAAACCTATAGAATGAAGACAATCCTGGTTGTTTTGGGGATGGGCGGACACACTAACCAGATGCTTAGGTTACTGGAAAAGCTAGGCAATAAGTATAATTATGAGTTCGTTGTTGGTCATGATGACAAAACATCGGCTCCAAAAGTCAAAGATAGAGGTCCAATATTTATAATGAAAAATCCTAGGCTAATGAAAGACAATAACATATTCAAGATTATACTTAATATGATTCCTGCGACTATTGATAGTTTTAGGATATTAAGAAAGAGCAGGGCAAAGGTTCTTTTAGGATGCGGTCCTTCACTTATATTGCCTTTGTTTTTTGTTGCTAAGGTTTTTTTCAGCAAAAAGTTAATCTTTTTCGAGTCTTGGGTAAGGGTTGAGCATAAGTCAATAAGCGGTAAATTGATCTATCCGTATTGCAATCTGTTTTTTGTGCAGTGGCCTGAACTTCAGAAGAAGTATAAAAAATCAATATATGCTGGCAGATTAGGATGAAGATATTTGTGACTGTTGGGAATGGGAAGTTTGAGAAATTGGTTAAAAAGATTGATGAGTTGGTTGGTTCTGGTCGACTTAAGGATGAAGTGGTTATGCAGATAGGCAGGGGCGATTATAAACCCCAGCATTGTAAGTTTTTTGACTTTGCTCCATCATTAGCAAAGTATGAAACAGCGGCAGATATTGTCATTAGCCATGGCGGCCCAGGATGTATCTTTGAGATTCTTGATATGCGTAAAAGGTTGATAGGTGTTCCTAATGTTGAGAGGACTGATCCAATGCATCAGGTTGAGTATCTAAGGGCAATCTCTAATACAGGTTCTCTTATTCTTTGTGAGGATATAGACCACATTCTTGACTATATTAATAAAGCTAGGACCTTTAAGTTTAAGCCTTATAAACGGCTCGAATGTAACATGGATAAGTTTATTAATGAATTCATTGAAACGCATGTTAAGGGATAATAATGTGCGGGATCTGTGGTTTTAATTGGGATGATAAGAATCTAATCCAGAGAATGAACTCTAAACTTGAGCATAGAGGTCCTGATGATAAAGGCCACATAGTTACAAAAGGTATGAGTTTAGGTCATAGGCGGCTTTCTATAATTGATCTTTCTACAGCAGGAAGGCAGCCGATGTCAAACGAAGAAGGAAGTATTTGGATAGTGTTTAATGGCGAGATATACAATTATAAGAAGATTAGGCAAAATCTGGAGAATAAGCATAAGTTCAAGTCAAACACAGATACTGAAGTTATTATACATGCATACGAAGAGTATGGGGATAATTGTGTTGAGCTATTCAATGGGGCATTTGCCTTCGCGATATGGGATAACCGGAAAAACCACTTGTTCATGGCAAGGGACAGGCACGGAATAAAACCTTTCTATTATTACTGGGACGGTGAAAGGTTTATCTTTGCAAGCGAGATAAAGGCGATTCTAGAGGCTGACGTTAAGAAAGAGATTAATCTTGACGCAGTTTATAGTTTTCTTACCTTCAGGTGCAATAGCGAAAGAGAGACGATGTTTAAGAATATTTATAAGCTTTTGCCAGGTCACCAGATGACTTACAATGGACGATTATTCCAGAAAAAGTATTGGCAGTTTCCAAAATTTGAGAAGTCGACTGGTTCTGTAACTCATTTTGCTAAACTTTTAGATTCTTTGATAACTGATTCTGTTAAAAAAAGATTGATGTCTGATGTTCCGTTAGGGGCTTATCTTTCTGGGGGAATTGACTCTGCAAGTATTGTTTCTATGATGAGAAAGTTTGGTGGAGAGGTAAACACTTTCTCTATTGGTTTTGATAATGCTCCACAGTTCAATGAGCTTGATAAAGCGAGATTTATTGCTGAATATTTTTCAACTGACCATAATGAGATAATCGTAAAGGTTGATGCAATCAAGTTGTTGCCAAGGATAGTATGGCACCTTGATGAACCCATGGCAGATCCGACGGCTATTCCAGTATATGCGTTGTCAAATGGTACAAAGAAGCACGCTACAGTTGTTTTGACTGGAGATGGCGGTGATGAGCAGTTTGGCGGTTATGAGCAGTTCAAGATTATGATGCTATATAAAAGATATTTGCAGAAAGTGCCGCTCGTGTTTAGAAAGAACCTTGCAAAGCTTGTGCAAAAGGTTCCTCCGTCTGTATTTTCTAGGTTTTTTAAGTACGCGGATGCTTTAGGCGAGAAAGGTATTGAGCGATTATCCAATGTTGTTGGCACAAATGATGTTGGGGAGTCTTATCTTAATATGGTCTCAATATTTGATGAGAAAGAAAAGTCAGAGGTTATTAATAATTACACCGGGCCTTTAAATTATTCTGCTATTTTCAGCCGTTATTTTAGTAATGTTGATGATTATCTGTATTCAATAATTGCAAGAGATACTGAGTATATGCTTTCTGAAGATATATTGATGAAGACTGATAAAAATACAATGGCGCATGCGATTGAGGCTAGAGTTCCTTTCTTAGACCATAGGATTACTGAATTGATGGCGAGGGTTCCATCAAGTTATAAAATTAATGGGACAAATGAAAAGTTTATTCTTAAGACAGCGATGAAAGGAAAGCTTCCTGGTTCAACTTTGAAGAACAAGAAACAGAGGTTTTTTGTGCCTATAGACAATTGGTTTAGTCGTGAGTTGAACGATTTTATACTGCAGAAGCTGGACCAAGACATTATCAAGAGAAAAGGGATTTTCAACTATAACTATATTGAGAAGGTCTTGAAAGATTTCAAAAAATCTCGGTTGTACTATAGTAGACAGTTATGGTGCTTGCTTACATTTGAGCTTTGGCACGATATTTTTATAAATGATGAAAAATTGAGTGCTATTTGATGGAATCTAATCCAATAAATGCTGATAATAAAGAGAACATCGAAAATTCTGATAATAATTTGCAGTATGGAGCTATTGATTTTGTTCTTAAGCACCAAATGTGGTTGATTCTCTTTGCAATTCTTATAATTGCTTTTGCATTTCGGTTCTGGGGTGCAATGCAATGGGGGCATGGTTTGGTTTACCATCCAGATGAGGTAGGTTTTGTCAGGATTGTCTTTGAGGGAATAAAGTTCGGGAATTTTTTTGATCATCCGCAGTTATACGCTTCAATCCTAAGAGGTTTGTTCGGGTCAAATGTGCCAACCGGAGCTGCATCGCTTCAAAGCATGTATGCTGCAGGTAGAATGTTTGGGATTATGATGAGTCTCATTACTGTTGTCGCGGTTTTTTTTATCGGAAAAAAAGTGCATAGCAAGAAAGCAGGTTATATTGCAGCTTTTCTTTTAGCAATCACACCGATACATATTTGGCACAGTCATTACATGTACAATGATATCCCTGTTCTTGCAGGTATTGCTCTTACTTTACTCTTTTCATTATACATTATTGATAATGCTAACTTTAAGTGGTACATACTTGCTGGTTTAAGCGCTGTATTCGCTATGGGGATGAAGCATACTGGCTGGATTGCTTTACTTGTTTTGATACTTGCACATGTGCTTCACCATTTCTATAAAAGCAAGGGGCATGAGAAAAGGCTTAAGTTCTTTTTAAAGTCGGTCTTTGACATGAATATCTTTATTGCGATTGGGGTCGTGTTGGTGATTTATTTCATTACAAATCTTAGTTTTTTTGCAAATTTTGCACAGTTCTATGCTTACATGACGCAGTATACTTCTGGTTATACAGCAGTGTCTGGTAATGTTCCGTTTAATTCACCTTATATTTTTAAGATATTGGCGACGTTTCCTTTCAGCATGGGCATACTGCTTTATCTGGCTGTTCTCCCTGGTTTTTTTTACGCTTTCAAGAAAAGGTCAAAGTATGACATTTTGTTATTAGCATTTTTTTTAGCATATTTTCTTTATGTTGGAGGATGGGCAAAACCTTATATCAGGTTGATGTTACCAATCATTCCTGTATTTTTAATTTTGGGCGCGAGGTTTTTTGCTGAGAAGAAGAGTAAGTTATGGAATATCTTGTTGGCAATTGTTATTGTTTATACTCTAATCTTTGCAATAAGCACAACTGCCCGTTATACAAATGATACTAGGGATGTCGCAGCTGATTGGATCTATAAGAATATTCCCGAGGGAGCTAGAATTGGGAACGACCCTGAATTTTATTCTCCAAAGATATCTTCTGAGTTTTATGAGATAATCCCTTGGATTAAGTTAGATACCGATTGGCTAAATGAGAATGAGCCAGAATTTATTATTTTTACTTCAGAGCATGATGATTGGAAGATTTATACAAAAGAGTATCAAGATTTTAGAAAAGGCGATATGGGCTATACACTTATAAAGACTTTTAGGTCTAACTTCTTTAACCAGGACTTCTATACCTCACTTAGCAGAACTTTTGAAGGATATCCTGTATCTCCGACTATAGAAATCTATAAAAAGTCTTAGCTTTGATGTGGTTTTATGGCTTCAACTGAGAGATTTGGTTATGAGTGGAATAAGTACTCAAAAATAATCCCTGAATATGAAGGTCAGTTTCTTAAATGGGTTTATCCTTTAAAGCAGTCTGATTTTTCTGGAACGTCTGTTCTTGATGCAGGTTGTGGCATTGGCAGAAATAGCTTTTGGCCTTTAAAATATGGTGCTAAGCATGTTTTGGGTTTTGATTTTGATAGAAGGACTGTTGCTGTTGCAAAAAGAAATCTCGCTACTTTCAAGAACGCAGAGGTTAGGTTTCAGTCGATTTACGATATTGACTATGAAGATCATTTTGACATTGCATTCTCTATAGGTGTGATTCATCATTTAGAAAACCCTCATCTAGCTATAAAAAATCTTGTTAAAGCTGTTAAGAAAGGCGGGACTGTTCTTATCTGGGTCTATGGATATGAGAACAATGAATGGATAGTTCAATACATAAATCCGATAAGGCAACTCACTAGCAAACTGCCGCTTAGGCTTACTTCTTTTATCAGTTTTTTACTTGCATTGCCTTTCTGTTTATATCTTAAACTTTTGCCTCAGAAACATCCGTATCTTAAGCAATTATCTAAATTTAGGTTTTGGCATGTTCGTTCAATAGTCTTTGACCAGTTGATTCCAAGGATAGCTAATTATTGGAAGATGGAGCAAGCTCTGGGTCTATTTAAAAATAAAGGGCTTAGGGATGTTCAGATTTATAGGGTCAATAACAATTCTTGGACATTAATTGGACGAAAAGCCTAGACTATAGAAATCTATAAAAAGGCTTGATAGCTTCTCAAAAAAGGGGGATTTAAATATGCTTTTTTCGATAGTTATTCCTATCTATAATGAAGAAAGGAACATCAAACCTTTAGTTGAAGCTATAGTGGAGTATCTGGGGAAAGAGGATTATGAGGTTGTGTTTGTGGATGACGGTAGCAGCGATAGTTCTGTTAAAGCTATTCTTGCCATGAAAAGGAGATTTTCTTTTATCAAGCTGGTCAAGTTTAAAAGGAACTATGGACAGACGCCTGCTCTCGATGCAGGTATAAGGCATGCAAAAGGAAAGTATGTGATTACAATGGATGGAGATCTTCAGAATTCGCCTGAAGATATTCCAAGAATGTTAAGATTAGCTGAGAATTGCGGCTATGATGTAATCTCAGGATGGAGGTATAACAGGAGGGATTCTTTTTCAAAAAGGATGACTTCTATAGTTGCGAGGAATATTCGTAAGTTATTGACTGGAGAAAAGCTGCACGACCTTGGGTGTACACTTAAACTCTATAGGCGTTCGTGTTTTGATAATCTAAATCTTTATGGAGAGATGCACAGGTTTATACCTACGCTTCTGAGGTGGGAAGGTTATAGGATAAAAGAGATTAAGGTAAGGCATTATCCGCGCAGGTATGGAAAGACAAAGTACAGCATGAACAGGGTTAGAAAAGGTTTTTTTGACATGCTTAGTGCATTGTTATGGCATAAGTTCTCGATAAGGCCATTCCATTTTTTTGGGATTTTGGCCATACTATCCTTAGCTATCGGTATATTGATAGCTCTGTATAAAGTGTTTGTTTCTTTGCTTATTCTAGGAAATCCTTTAAACGTTGGGCCTTTGCTTCTTGCAGCTGTTTTGTTTATTATATTAGGAATACAGTTCTTTTCACTTGGTTTTGTGAGTGAGATACAGACTAAGCATTATTTTAGCAATATGAAGAACAAGCAGTATGAAGTTGAAAAGGTCTATTAAGACGAAACCTATTTAAATTCTTCTTCATAAATTGTAGAACATGAAAATCATTGATTATTTTAAATCTAAACTTGGAGCAACTTCAAAACACTTATTGCCTACGTTCTTTGTCTATGCGTTCATATCGATTGCAATACTTGTTCTAAGGGTACTGATAGCTAGGCTGTACGGTCAGGAACAGCTAGGTGTATTTACTTATTTTTATAATCTAGTAAGTTTTGTGTTCATATTCTCTTCGTTTGGTGCAGCAGATGCACTTACTAAGGTTCTGGCTGAGGATACATCTAAGTTAAACCAGGGATTAAAACACTCGTTCTGGATAATGCTCCCTGCTACAATAATATCTATACTTGTTGTATACATTCTTACGAACTTTACCTCATTGAACCCTGATGTTCCAGGAATTAACTTGGCTGTTGTGCTGTATATATTAATCTATAGTTTCTTTTTTCTTGTCTATTCCATATTTCGCGGTTTCAAGAGTTTTGTCTTTGGTTCTTCACTTTCATTAATATATCGGGTGCTGCTGATATTGGGCATTCTCGTGATGTTCCTCTACAAAGTAGAGTTCATATATTTCCTTTATTTCATGTCTGTAATCCTTGTAATACCCGTTATCGTCGCAATACCTCGTCTAGTTAAGATCTGGCCTAAAGTCTCCCTGAAGCTCCCTAGAAAGCCGTTCTTTTACATGGCGCTGTCTTTGCTCCTTGTACAGATAAGTTTCTATACCTTGCGTTTTGTAGATAGCTTGGTTATCAAGTATGTGACTGATTTTGCAAGTCTAGGTCTATACTCTGCTTATTCGTCTATAACAAATGTTATCAGATTGACAGCGTATGTTTTTCCTGTTGTTATGATTCCGTTAGCTGTTCAAACAAGATATAAGCTGAGAGCCTCTTTAAAGAAATTGTTGTTTTTCTTAGCACCTTTTGCTTTAGCTGTCTTGGTAGCAGCGTATGTTTTAGTGCCAATACTTTATGGAGCAGAATATAAATCCACATTTTTGCCTATTGCACTTGTGGTTGCTTCGTCTTTACTAATCGTTTATTCATACTTGAATTCAATATTTGCAGGAGAGAACGTCTTCTCAAGGTTTTACTTAACCATAATAATTATTGATGTTGGATTATCTTTGGTTGTCAGTATTTTGTTGAGCATTCTTTTAGTCAGGGTTTTGGGTATAGTCGGAGCGCCTATTGCAATAACCATCGTGCTATTGTTTAAGATTCTGCTCAACGTCTATGCTATCAAAAAATTGAGGTATAAAAGGTGATTGTATGATTGGAAGGGATCCAGTATATGAGGCAAGAGAAAAATTATTGTTAAAATCTCTATCAATGTATAAAGAAGGCCGGTTTTTGGATGTAGGTTGCAATAGAGGAGATACATGCCAAAAAGTTCACGAATTGGGGTTTGATGTAGTTGGGATAGATGTGGATAAAAAGATTTTAATTGAAGCAAAGAATCGTTTTCCAAAGATTAAATTCGTTGAACATGACCTTACCCGAAAACTACCTTTTGCAGATAGTTCTTTTGATTATGTTTGGGCAGGCGACATAATAGAGCACCTAGTAAACACCAAATTCTTCTTACGCGAGCTAAACAGGGTTTTAAAGTCCGGAGGTACTTTGTTCCTTTCAACTCCTTATCATGGGATTATCAAGAATTTGTCTATAGCAGTTTTTAACTTTAATAAACATTACCATCCTGAGCACGAGCATGTTCGTTTTTATACTAAAAAGACTTTAGTAAATCAGCTGAATGAGAATGGTTTTAGTGTAATTAAAGTTAGTCTTATCGGCAGGGTTTTTCCTTTGGCAAAAAATATGTTCGTGATTGCGAGGAAAACCAGGTAAGTTTAATCTTCGCTTTGCTTTAAACTCTTAGTTCTTGCTTAATCTAATTCTGAATGGCCGATATTTTTTCTCTGTTAGAAAGATTTATAATGAACCTCTAATTAAAGCCAAACTATGAAACCTGAATATAGGATTACAGGCGAGCATCTTAAAAAGATAGACCCAAACTGGACATTTGAAAAATGGAGTTACAGGCATACATTTGTTGCTAAGATGAAGTACATAGATAAACTTCTCTCTAAAATATCTAAGACTGCTAAGATATTCGATGCTGGTTGCGGCCAGGGCCTCTTAGTCAATAAATATAGTGACAAGGGTTTTGATATCTCAGGAATGGACATTCAATACCAAGGAAAACATGTGAAGAAAGGAAATATTCTGAATACTGGTTTTCAGGCCAATCATTTTGATCTTGTTCTTAATCTAGATGTGATCGAGCATTTGGTGTTAGAGGATCAAGAAAAACTAATCAAGGAATTACACCGCATTTTGAAAACTGGTGGGACACTGATAATTGCTTTACCTAATCTGGCCCATCTTTCATCAAGGTTTATGTTCTTTTTTACAGGCAGATTAATCAGGACAGCAAAGCCGAGTTATCATCCTGGCGACAGACCTTTGGCAGAGTATATTAAGATGTTGAAAACGCACTTTAAAATTAAGAAGGTTAAAGGGGTCGGAGTTACAATACCTGTTCTTTTCCAGTTAACCCAACTCTGGCCTGCTTATTTTGGCTGGCTGTATAAGATTCTAGGATTATTCGCTATACCTTCTTGGTGTTTTGATGATATCCTTATCTGTGAAAAAAAATAAAAAAGTTAATTCCTATTGATTTTGTTATCTGGCTTTTATACATCAAAGAAGTAATCAGGAAGATGCTCGTTTCCTGCTGTGTATTCGTGTATCAGTTCTTCACTGACTGTGAAATCCTCTGGATATTGGATCTCCCATATCTTGATAGGGCCAATGATTCTGCCCTGGTAGATTGCGAAAGGCATGCCTTGCTCGTCGTTGTATGCCAGCTTGAAAGCGCTTGTGTCGTACTCTGGATTGTTCTGTTCAAATAGGTAGAGCTGAGTCCATAGGGCGTTAACGCCTTCTTCTGATACATATAATCCGGCACCAAACGGATTTTCAAGCTGCCCCTGGCTGTTAAGCGTAGGAAGGATCCTGAAACACCCTTTAAGCCCTGGTTCGTTGAATCTAAGATACTTGCCGTTTATGTAGAGGCATTCGATAGGCACTTGGACCTGTGCGCCTTTATATATGAGGCCGGCGATAGGCTGTTTTATAGTCTGGGTTTTTATAGTTTCATTGTTTTGAATAATATAAGTGTCTTCAAGCGGAAGGAATATTCCGCCAATACCTGCCTCTCTTGCAGGGAATATTTGTGAGTTAAATATAAAGTCGTCATCTAATACATAGCTTCCCTGGTAAAAGTATATTGTCTGGTTTCTTGTCTCTTGTGTCCTTGACTGGTCCATGCTGAAGGTTGTTATCCACGAATACCTGTCATAATCTTTATCAGAGCCGATAGACGAGTATGCTGTATATTTCCCAATCTCATCGTTTATTATAAGGAAATGGCTGACGTTGTGTGCGTATAATAGTTCAAGTGCCTCATTTTGTTCTTGAGCTCCTAAACCATGACGCCCCATGAGATAGTTCCAGTATACGATCGAGTTACCTCCATCTAGCATTGTTGCACGTTCTCCGCCTGTCTGGACCCAATAACCATAATCCCACCAGTGTCCGAACACTGCATCGAGAGGTGTGTTGTCTTTTATCCATGCACCTGCTTTTTGCCATTGCTGGTTGTAGCTTGGGCCTGTGTACTTTGCTTGTTGCATAGTTGTTCTTGAGAATCCGACTATGAATACCGTCGCTATTATTATCACTATAACCACTCCGGCAATTTTGTATAGGTTATCTTTAAACCTGATAGATGTTTTGAATAGCTGCACAAGGAAGTATGCTCCAAGGATTGCGGTGATCGGTGCGAATACGAACAGCAACCTGATAGCGCCTCTTGCAGCAATGACCATTACAATGAACCAGATAAGCGTGAATATGGCTGCTTTATCAAGTGTAAGGATTGATGAGTAAAGTTCTTTATCTTTATAGTACGCTTGCAAGTACCAAATTAGCATAATTATGCCGAAAAATACTAAAGAGCCGATGTACAAAAATTTTGAGAGGGCGCTAGTTCCGTTAAGAACTGATGAAGTTGAATACCTGCTGAATATGAAACCTGAGATGAATAGCGCGTATACAATTGTCAGTCCGATCTTATGTTTCTTTAACGGCTTAAGAAGTTCATAGAATAGCCAGATAGAACCTAGGAAGAAAAGCCAGAAGAAGCCTTTGAAATTGCTTTGCCAGTCTGTAAAGAATGGTTGGTGCTGTTCTGCAACTGTAAGCATCCATCTATCTGTACCAAGAGGTCTTAATAGGTTGTTACTTAGTTCTGTAACCTGCGTGGCAAGTGTCTGAGGGCCCATAATGCCGGCGATTACAACAAGGCCAAGCACGATTCCTATCAGAACTGTTGCAATGCTAAGAGGGATCTTTTTCTCTAGTTTTTCTTTTACCCTTAGCACATCTATTTTGAACAGAATATAGTCAATAAGCGCAAGGACGAATATAAGAATGGCTGCTCCTGATGTCACAGAGCGTACAAGGCCAGGAATTCCTCCATACCTTGGTGTTAAAAGACCTAGCATGAGTATTGAAGGAATCAACCAAGCTGTGTACATGTAAAAGTCTTTTTTTTCGAATTTCTGCAGCAGGAATTCGATTAAGCCGAACAATGCTATTATCATTAATAGGAACTTTACACCGCCCCAAGTCATACCAAGCAGACCTGTAAGCACGCCTGCAAGAACTCCGTATGTAATTGTACTCGTATGGCTCTTTGATTTCCAAGCACTTATATAGAAGTACATTGCAGCGAACATGAATATCATAGCAAGCGCTTCTTTATCAGAGAAACCTGCCATTGTTCTATACAGGAAAGCTGGCAGAATTGCAAGGAACAGGGATGCAAGGACAGCTACATTGTTATTGAACAATTTTTTAATAAGCAAGAAAAAGAACACTAGCGAGATTGCGAATGCGATAACCGGATAAACAATATCTGCGAATTCGATTGTTATGTTTGGGCTGAATATGCTGAGAAATTTGTATAAATATACTATGATATAAGATAAAAGCTTGTTATCAGCAGTTGTCCTTCCTACAGGTACGAACCTCATCATGTCCTGCGACATCAAAAATCCGTGTTCGACTATGTATTTCGCATATCTTAGGAATGAATGCGGATCTAAAGCAAGAGGTACATATTTTCCTGTAACTACGTCTTTAAGGAGCCATAGATTCCTAAGCCTGATATAACTTCCGAACCAAATAATAATTGCAAGAATTACATACGCTATTAGAGACGGGTATTTTTTGAAAAACGTGATAAGGGCAAGTCTTTGTTTTTCAAGATCTATCTGGTCCTCTGTGTACTTTTTCTCGTCTTTAGTGGTACTGTCTTGTAGCTTAGGCTGTTTTGAAAATATCCCTTTAAATGATTTTACAAGCTTTTGCCTTTTTTGTTCAGTATCGTCCATTTTAGTTCATTATCCCTAATAGTCTGTAGTAGATAATCTCAACAAGCTGGTCCATCTTGTCTCTTGATTCAGCTTCCAGAACAACGCAATTATTTTCCTGGCTAATGCTTGTGGAGTCGGATTCCTTGAAAAAGAATTTTGGTGTTTCCTCTTCGCAATCAACAACTGGTATGTCTGGGCAGCCTTCTTCTTTAATGCATGCCTTTACAGGTCTTAGGTTCATGCTGAATATAATGCTGCCTAACTTGTTAATGCTGGAGTCAAAGTTTATTTCGTCAGATGGGTCGTAGGTAAAATAAACCTTTTCTGATTCAAAGTTAAGGTTGTACTCAACACTGATGTTTTCAAGGTCTCCTGGAAAATGTGCGAAAAAGAACTGTCTGTTGTTTATAATGCTCATGTAACCATTGCTTGTCGGAAAGAACTTGTAATCTTTATAATCCTTGGCTTTGACAGTGTCTTCACTCCTGTAGTTAAGCACTATACCCAGGGTGCTGGCCACCATTATAATGACTATAAACCAAGCCCAAAAGGTCTTGTTTTTGTAAAAACGTGTCTTTTTCGGCATTTTTGAATCGAAAGAATGATAATTTATAAAGATTGTGATTTTAAGTTTAAATGAAACCTTGTCGCTCGCAGCCTTGATTTTAAATAGTTTAAACAAGGCGCCGAAAGTCTTACGATGTTGCACAGTTGCTCGCTGGCCATCATTGGCCAAGGTTTCATTCTTATATCAGACATTTAAAATACTTTAAAAGCTTGGGTTGTCTTAGCATCAGTTTTGGAAGAAGAAGGGATGGTTTCTCTCTTGAAATGTTCTTGAATAGGTCTTTAATATTGGGTTTGTCGAGCATCTTGACCAAGTCGTTATAGTCTGATTGAGAGAATTTGTTAAGAATGTTTCTTATTAAAAGGTGCGTTTTAAGCTGTTTACCTATGTCTTTCATGCAAAGATTGGAATAGTTAAGATCTTTTGTAATCGCTTTACAAAGGTGTGTGGCTGCTTTCAGCCCAGGGATTATGCCGCCTGCTGTGGATGTCTTTACCTGTGTAGCAGCATCTCCTATTAGGTAAATGTTGTTCTTCTGTATCTCTAATTTAGGGTCGTGAATAGGTATCAGCCCTGAATTGGATTCAAGAATCTTTTTTGGTTTTATCTCTTTAAGCAGCTTATTGAAATGCTCTGCAGGGTTTGTGTTAGTTAAAAGCCCGATCCTCGAAATATTTTCGCTTTCAGGTATTACCCATGCAAACCCTGGGAAATCTTTTATAATTACCTTGTACTCCTCGATGTCTGTTTTATGTTCAGCTCGCACTTGCATACCTATCTGGTACTTCCTAGGCTTTAAGATGCCTGCTGAATCTGCAACTCGCGAGAATGGGCCGTCTGCTCCTATAAGTATCTCTGATTTTAGGGTTTTTCCATTAATCTTGTTATTTTCAAACCTGGAGCCAAGATGGATATTGCAGCCAGCGTCTGATGCGATCTGGGCAAGGTGTTTATCGAACTTCTCCCTGTCAAGGACAATCTCTTTTGTCGCTATATCCAATTCGCTTTTGTCAGGAGATATTATCTTTATCCTTGAAATCTTATTTGCAATTAATTCTTCGTCAAGCTTTACTAAGTTATTGATGTCCTCTGCAAGTAAACCTGCGCATTGGACTGGCTTGCCTATCTCGCTATGTTCCTCGTAAATGTCTATAGTGTAACCTTCTTTGGCAAGAAGATAGCCTGCATAGCAGCCAATTGGTCCTGCACCAATGATGGATATCATGATGTCTTGTAGAACTAAAGGTCTATTTAACTATTTTTTGGATTTTAGTTCTCTTAGCTTAAGAACTCCTGTTATGACGAGAATGATTGCTATGCCGATAATGACGTATAGAAGATATATCCTTAAAAATTCCAAGAACTGGCTCTCGCCAATTTTGATCTTGAACACATCTGAATATGACTGCTCTTTTCCAGATGCTTGTATAAGTACCTCATATGTTCCTGTGCTGTTGCCAGGGTTTATCTCAAGTTCAATATAGCTTGCCTCTCCAGGCTCAAGAGTGAGTTCGTCTGTAGCTAAGGTTATGAATTCTGGCCCATCGATATTAATTATGAACGTGTCTTGTTCAGCGCCGCTGTTTGCTACAGGAAGCTTTAACATCTGGTGGAACTGCTCGACATTGATGTTTTTAGATGACTGGAATTCGAAAGCAGTGCATTGTTTGCCTGTGATTACTTCAAGTTGCATTTTTTCAGATTTGATGAGAGAGCCCACTGCAGCTTTTATCTCTATGTTGTGTTTGCCTGTGACATCTTCAGGAGGGTTTGCCATCAAAATAATGTTTTCAGACGAGTTAGGTTCCAGGGTGAGTTCGTATTCTGAGAGACTTACCCATTCAGGAGCTTCCAAGCTCAGGTCAAGCGTTGTTTCATCTGTTCCTTTGTTTATCACTTCAATTGAATGTCTTTTTGTGGTAGATGCGCAAATAGTGTCTTTATCACCTGGAAGCTTTAGTTCAAACTCGTGACACTTTGTAACATAGAGGATGAATGACTTTTCAAGGTATAGATCGCCGAGCAGGCTCTCTGCTTTGATCGTGATATTGTAAGCACCTTCTTTTGGGTCTGTTATGTTTAGGTTAATCTGGGCTTCTTGTTTTGGAGCAAGTATTGGGTATTTTTTGTCTAGTTTGACCCATCTTGGAGAGTTAAGAGTTAGCTTGTACGCGTTCTGAAGCTCTGCTTTGTTAGATAGCTTGATTGGAATCTGCGTGTCTGATGATTCGCATACAGAATACTCTTCTTGGCTGGCCAATGAAAAATTGTACAGTGGCAGAATGTTAAGGTATAGAGGGAATGTTGCCTTGTAGCCGCTGGTTTTGGCTGTTACTTGGACCTCAAAGTTTTGGTTGCCGTACAACTCGCACCCAGGCGTTGTGTATACAAAAACAGGCTGCGCAGTGTTTGGTTCGATTATAGCAGGATTATGGCTTAACTCTGCGAATTCTGAGGCTGTTTTTATCTCGTATACTTCAGTGTAGTCTCCTGTGTTAAATATCTCAAACTCAAATGTTGCTGCCTGGCATGGTGCTGTAGTATGAGACCATGTTTTTGGGAAAATAAGCAGGTTTTGACAGTTGTTGATTATTACTTCTTTTTGGAATGATTTCTCAAGACCAAAATCAGTGTACATGTTAATATTCAATGTGTGTTTACCTGTGTTAGGCGCCCTTATGTATACGAACACGTCTAGAGAGTCTGCAGGTTCTAATGAGAATGATGTTTGTGATAAGGTTGTGAACTCTGCAATGTCTCCTGATACTTTGATGTGGTAAGTGCCAGGGATAATGCCTGTATTGGTAATTGTCAGGATATCAGCAACATCCGGGGATGACGTGCAAAGTGTAATATCCTCCTTGAGCGATTCTAGAGAGAAATCCTCTGAAAGGGCTGATGCGCTTATGACTAAAATGAGGATTATCGGTATTATGTGTATTATTTTCATTTTTAACCCCGTTGGTTCTAGCTGGCTAGTAAATCAATGTATATAATAAAAGAAAAATAGGTTAAAAGAAAAAAATTAATAATAGGTTTGGTCAGCTACTTCAGGCTCTTCTAGGTCTTCGTCTTTCCTGCCTCTGCTGAAAGCAACTACAAGGCCAACGATTACCAAGATGATGACTAGCACGATCAAGCCAATCTCTAGGACTCTCTTTGTGTTTGAACCGCTCTTAGGAGCTTCTAAAACATTTGCCTTTAGAGTGACTGATTTTGCTTCTTCGCCTGATTTAACCTCAAGACCGAAAACCTGTTCTCCAGCTGCTGCTGTGTCTTTAGCTGAGACATAAACATAGACAACTTCTGAGTCTTCACTGTTTACAACAACAACGTTTGAAGGACTTACTCTGATGTCTGCCCATTCTGCGTCTGCAGTAAGGGTGAATGTCTTAGCTTCACTACCAGGGTTACTTATTGTAACAGGGTAGATTGCGCCAGCTTGGCCTTTTGTAACATCCTGTTTCTCAACAGAAACTTGGATTACAGCAGGTTTTTCATCAGCCTTTGGTTCTTGTTTAAGAGTCTCGCTTGCAAGGACTTCAACTGGGTACTCTTGTGTAACTTTCTCGTATTCATCATACTCAACAGTTACAACAGCTGTGTATTCGCCAGCTTCTGCATCTCTTGGTATCCTTAGATAGAGTTCCTCGCTTGTCTCTGTCTCGCCTTCTTCGATTTCGCCCATTGGCTCAACCTCTGAAAGGCCTAGTTCAGGGATAGCTACTCTTACTGAGACATCGTCTTCGTCTTGTTCGCCGATGTTCTTAACCTTAACCTTTGCGATTAAAGTGCCTCCTGCCTTGACTTCGTTTTCAGGGCTTAGATACACTTTCTTAATCTTTAATAGGTGTCTGTCGCCTTTAACATGGATCCTGTAAAGGTATTCATTAGATGAACCTGTTTTTGTACCTACTCTAACTCTTACGTCAAAGTAGTCTTTGTCCATCTCTTCAGGAATCTTAAGTTTTAATGTCTTGAACTCGGTGTCTCCTGCTGTCATGTCAAAGTTGTGTGTGGTGTCTTCTAGGTCTTCGAAGTCGCTGTACTCGTAACCTAGAATCTCCGCAGAGATCTGAATATCAGTCTCGTTATTCTGAGCAAACACTTCAAGCTTTAGCTCAAGTGTATCAGCTCTTTCTATAACAGTATTTGCTTTATACTCGTTACCATTAACCTTTACTTCCTCGATTGATGGTAAAGCGCTAACTGTTGCAGCTAGAGCTACGATTAGAAATACTGTCAATACCCCCAAAATTTTGAACTTGCTATTCATTTTATTTTCCCTCCGAATCTGTCATTTTAATAATGAATATCACCTGGTAAATACGCCTTGTATTTAAAGGTTTCGCTTTTTTTAGTATGTTCCAGTAGTTACTGCTTTTAACTATTCTTAAATGATTTCGATGACTCTGTGCTTGACTCTGTATATCTCGTTGTCCGCGTCTCTCATGACAAACCTTACAGCGTATTCTCCTGGCTCTGCATATTCAGGTATGTCAAGGATTAACTTGGTTTCGTGCTGGTCATTGTGGTCGATGTCAAAAGGTCCTGCTCTTCGCCTTATGCCAAGATCAGGGATTACTGCAGTAACTGTAACATCTTCCAGGTCATTGCCTAGATTTTTTACTGTGACTCTTGTAAACAGGTCTTCACCAGGGTAAAGTACCTCTCCGTTCTTTAGAGTAAGGCTTGAGATGTAGAGTCCTTCGCCGAAGTCTTCATCTTCTTTTGTTTCGTCGTCTGGTGACGATACCTTTAATACGTTTACATTAAAGCTTTTTGACGTCTGTAATGTTCCGTCTGAAGCTGTCACTGTGATGGTGTTAGTTCCTAGTTGATTTGCCTGGCCGCATGTGATGTATCTATTATTATCCAGTGAACAGTCAATTGGAGTTGTGTTGGATTCTGACATTGAGAATGTCAGCTGGTCATCAGCAGTCTCGTCTTGGGTATACTGCCATAGGTCAATCTGCCATGTAGATGTTGTGCCTAGGTTGACGTTCCTGTCCGGTATAGTTGAGATGCTTGGCGCGTAGTTTACTGAAGATGTACCTACTGTGAAACCTAGAGTGTGTATCTCTGGTGTGTTCATGTTTGTGCATAGGTCACTGTCAGCGACTACTGCTAGCTCAAGGTTGTAAACACCTTCTGCTTGAGGAGTCCACTTGAATTCAAACGCTTCTGGCTGGTCCTCGTCAAGATTAGCAGGGAGCGATTGCGAGTCTCTATGAACTTCATTACCTTGGCTGTCCCAGATAGTTAAATATAGATTAGTAGGTACTGTTGTCTCGTCAAGTGAAGAGTCGTAGTAAGTTGTTCTCTTTGTACCTGAGATTGTTGCTTCCTGGTTAACAACAGGCTCAACAGGTGTTAGTGTGATGCCTGAAGGTATAGATGCGTCGCATGAGTTTCTCAGGTCAGTTCTCCTGTAAACGTCACGTACAATGCTTGCATCTTCTATCCTGCTTGAACTGCACTGGTTGTCAACTACTTCAGAGTATACTGTGAAGTTATACTCTCCGTCCTCTGCAGGGTACCAAGTAAATTGGAAAAGTTCTGATTCGTCTACAAACAATTCCATTGATTGCGTTTCTGAGTGTACCTCGTTACCGTTTGAATCATAGATTATTAAGTTAACATTTGTAGTAGCTGAGAAGTGATCTTCATAAGTGTGACCTTTGAACTCTTGCCTGATAAAGTTGCTCACGTCTGGACGTTGTGGATTGAATATAAATGGTGAGTAGACTGAACCGTCTACCTCAGTCTCAACATTTATTAGTACTGGTAGTGTAGGGTCGTCTACATTAAGGACCTTTGGTTCACGTATAGGTGCGTGGCAGTCTGCGGCTTTAAGGAATTTTGCATTGTAATCCACTTCGCCAGTTCCACTATAATCGTTTTCCATGAACCATGGTAAGTAGCCGTCTTTAAGGAAGAATGTCCAGTAGTCTTGTACTCCTGCAGGAATGTTTGTCGCGTATACAATGTCTGCGCCTGTGCCTGAGACTGTTGATTCTCCTTGATAAACCAGCGATCCGTCTGTCAGCTGGTCATAGAACAGTATAATGCTGTCTCCGCCTAGAGGTTGGGTATTAACGTCAACGAATGTGACGTGCTGAGTAACCTCAGCTCCGACTATGCCTAAGCATACAATGAATACAATCAATAATCCGAATATTTTTTTCATTTTTTTAAACACCTCGTTATGATCTGCTTGGTCTTATTATGACTGGTCTAGTTATCGTTGGATTGCCTTCCCATATAACTCCGCCATTAACTCCTGGCGGTGGAGGGGTTGTTGGGCTTGATTTTTTAACCTTACGACGGCAGAGTATCTGTCCTATGTTTAGAACATTCCCTCCTGTGGTTCCTGCTCTGAAGTCTTTCTTGCCTTCTATTGTCTTACCTATTTCGTATACAGGTTTGGCGATTCTTCCTATGTTGTGGAGCTTTGCTACCTTTTTGTTCCAGGCAAGTTGCCTTGCTCCTGCGTTAACTGTGCATATGTTTGCTGCACTTCCTAGGAATCTGAAGAACTTAACCCTTTTTCCGTCTTCGTCTCTCTTGAATGTGACTGCGTGCGCAATGGTTTCTAAGTCTTTTCCAAGACCTTTAGCGATATTAACAGGGTTTAGCCTGTCGTTCATGAACCTGCCAACTGATTTTTTGTGATATCTGTTGAAAGCGCCTTGCATCATATCTTCAAGTTTGCTTCCAGCTTTTTTGAACTGGCCAAATGTTACGTTATTGTCTTTGACTAAGTAAAGGTATTCGAGTCCTTTCAGCATGCTTCTTAGTTCATAACCGTCTATGCCGTCTTTTAGCCTCTTGAATACTTCTCTGTCTACGTTTCCTCTGTTTTTTCTGCCTAATACATTTCTGCGATTGAACAGTGCATAATCTGATCTTGAAGGACTCCATGATGTCCAATGATTATTAAGTGCAGAGATTAAATGCCGTCCTTTTAGACCTTTGAATGTGACTCTCCTGTCGTTCCTTGTATCTCTCCTTGCAGATCTTGCAAGAATCTTGTGTAGGTCATAAGCCCATGGTTGGTAATTTTTACCAGCTCTTCTTGGATTAACTGTGCTAGGATCAACTCCTGGTTTGAATATCTTGCTTGCAGGGATAACTATTTTTGATAAGTCGCCTAAGTCGGTTGGAATTGTCAGTAAGCTGTTATCGTCAAGTTCGTATCCTGGTGCTTCTGGAATTGTTATTGGTTTTTTAGCAAAAGGTCTTGTTTGCGGTTCTGGAACGGGAGGTGGTGGGATTGGTGCTGGAGGTGCAACTTCTGCTTTCTTCCTACCTAGATCAAGTTTGATCTCTTTATCTTGAAGACCATATTGTCCTGGAAAGAAATCTTTTGGTTCTGTTACGTCTCTTAGCGCTTTCCAAATGCTCCTTCCATTCTTCAACTTAAACGACAACATTGCACGATCTCTAAGATAGTTGCCAGTAATTTGATCTGTTGTAGAAATTCCGTGATATCTAACGTTTGTAACGTCGTTCGCGAAATCACCCACTAAATATTCTAGTGCAGCTTTTCTTACCTTTATCGGTTTACCAGTAAAGTCTATTTTGTGTCTTGCTTTGTCGGCGTTATTATCGAAAAGTTTGTCAACTTTTGTATATTCAAACGATTCTGAAGGTCTTTCGATTTTTCCGTTTCTTCTTGTTGCTCTTGGAGAAGCGCTTGGAACTGAAGAATACTCTGGAGCAGACCTAAAGCCTGCAGTGTGTTTAGCTCCTGTTACTTTTTCACCTGAGAATGTGAACTCCCATGTGCCGTCTTTAAGGCCTTTATTTAGTTTAGAGTCTTTCTTGATATATTGGAATACTAAATCTGCAAGCTCCTTGTTAGACCCCCAGATCTTTTTTGTTTGGCTTGGGCTTAACTGCCATGTTGAGTTAAAGTAACCATCAGTGCTTGATTTTCCAGTATATTTTTGAGTAAACCATAGCTTATCTCCACTTACGCCGTATGAACCTTTTCTGTATTCTCCTCTTGCTTCGTTCCAAGATGTTTTTTCGACTCTTGCTAGAGCTTGTGTTGGTTGAACTGGTTGAGCAGATCTTGGACTTGGAGCAGGCGTGGTTGCTCCTGTTTCTTCTGCTCGTGGGGTGTCTTGTGGGCCAGCTTTAGATCTAGTTTGACGCAATTGATATAGTATCTGTCTAATATTTCTTAATCTTTCTTTACGGCTTTCTGGTTGTGCTGTGGCTGCTGATCTGTCAGCAGCTAATCTGTCCACTGCTCTTGTATGTGCGCTACGAGCATAATCTTTGATTCCTTCTACAGGCATACCTCTTGCTGCTTCAGCAGCTGTTGCTTCTGTTGAGGGTGCTGAAGGTGCTGGTCTTGAAGCGACTGCAGTTCCATATGTAACAGTAATCGACGCTTTCTTTGCACCAGTATAATCCTGTAACTGGAATCTTACGGTTCCGTTTTTATCATCCTTATACGTGGATAATCCAACACAGTCTTTTCCTATTAGTCCATAGCCGAATTCTTTGCCAATAGGGTCTACGCATTTTTCAGCTAAGAGTCTTGAAACTTTCTTACCTTCTCTTTGAGCATACGGCTTAATAATTCGGAAAGTTGATAATGTTCTTGAATTTACAAAGGCGTTGCCTCCAGAACGAGCTTCTCTATGGTAAGAGAGCGCTTTATCTTCAAGGTGGCTTAAAACAGCTTCTTTTGCAGCTGAACTTGAACGTTCATATTCAGTTTGTGCTAGAATTTGCTGTGTTCTTATTTGATTATATTTAGAATCATCAAGTGCGCCAAGTACTGGACTAACCATTCCTGCTAGGTGAAGTCCTAATGCGAATAATGCTGTTTTATAATGTCTTTTCATTAAAATCCCCTCGATTTGATTGCAAAATTGCGATAATATTTAAAGCTTTCGTTGTTGTTAGTATGTTGGAGTGACAACATCATTTGGTTTTAAACAACAGCTGCCTTACGTCCTCTTTTGAGTTGTCTCCTTCAGCTTCTTTTTCAAGCTCGTCTAATCTTTTATACCAGATTTCTGTGAAAGGAGTTATACTGTCAACTTTCCAGACCCATTCATTTTTTAAAGCCTTGTCAAGCGCCTTTCCCTGAAGTCTAGATTCGTTATTAATATCTGCAACAAACTTCCGTATCAGCTGCAAAGTACTCCGTCTTCTGTTAAAGCCGGATTTTTTAGCTTCACTTACTGTTCTCTCGATGTTGCCGAACAAAGGCTTTAACTCTTCTGGCATCTTTGCTTTGAATTGTTGGTTCTGAGCAAGAGCATAGAGTGCATCTCCAATGTAAGTTACTTTTCGTTTAGGGTGCAGATGCTTGTAATTAACAAGCAGCTTGTTAAGGCTAAGGTTATCTGGTTCGAACTCTACAGCCTTGTCAAACAATGACCTTGCTATGTAAGAAGCTCTTCTCTGTGTAACTTCCTTGAACTTTGGAACATTATCTTGTATCAAAGCTTGATCGCTTGTGCCTATTGTGGCTGCTGCTGATACAAAACTTTTTGAGTCTTCTACCTCATGGCCCATAAGGTACATTGAAGCGACATCGTCAAAGCCTTTTGCTTTTTTAGCGTCATTATAGTATACATCTAGCATCTGTGCAAGGCTGTGCCTTTGCTTTGTCTCTTTACGTGCTGCATCTGCTTCTTTCTGTACAACTTCAACTTTTTTAGCAGTGTTATTAACTGTCTTTCTTGTTTCTGAAGCTTCAATCCGAGCTTTTTCAGCTTGTTTAGCAGCATTGTGTGACTTATAGACAATACCCGCTATCCCAAGACCGCCTAACAAAACCACTCCGATAGTTCCGTATGCGAGGTTTTTCTTGTTTTCTCTACCCCAATTTATAACGGCGTCTAGGTATGATTTTATAGTAGAAGCCACCTGTCGAACACCTTTTGTTTCTGCAAGGTTCTGGTCTGCTTTATCGTCAAGCCTCTTTCTGTCTACTGTACCTTCTTGCCTTGCCTCTTGGGTTTCTTTTAATTGAAGGTATGCTTCTCGTTTCTCGTTAAGAACTTCGAAAACTGTTTTTTCAATAACTTCTTTAGTATGAGGCTTTACAACATCCCTGCAGTGGTTCTGCCTTAACATCTCCAATAAATCTCCATATTGTTTAGAAGTCTGCATCTGTGCTGAAGGCATTTCAACAATCTCTTGTATTAGAGCTTGATACATTCCTTGGTTAAGTCCTGATCTTGTATAGACTTCAGCGTTCTTAATGTCTTTAGCGATTATTGCCTGTTTAAGGGTATTGGATCCAAATCCGCCAGCAATGATTGCTCCAGCAACAGCTGCTTTTGTTGGCTCGTCTTGCTTATCAAAATTTTCGATTTTTTTAAGCAGATCGTCAATAACAGTCTTTACTTTAGCGCCTACGATTCTCCTTTGCTTCTCGTCTTCAGTCCATCCTAATATTTCTGATGTCCAGCCATTGCCATTTGTGTATCCTTTTTCAAGTAGGTAGCTGTCAAGACCTGCACAGAATTCTTCAGTTTCTGGGATGTTATCAGGGGTGATTGTGATTCCTTGTTCTTTGATATAGGATTTAAAGTGAGGATAAATCTCTATAGTCTTAGCACCTTGTGTTTCATAGTGAGCGCTAACATTTGTCCAGAAAATAGTCCAGCTATCCCTATCATGCTCAAGTCCATCAATTTTATCATCAACCATAATTATCCCCCTATTAATACTATATTTATCTAGCATGAGCTCAAAAATATATAAAGTTTTCTATTGTTTTAGTATTTTCGAGTAGTGAAAACAACAAGTTTTTTAAACTATTCATGTTTTGTAATAGTCATGTCAGAGGATAACGATTTTAGAGGTTTGTCAAGAATAGTCGATCTTAGTCTGAAGGCTGCTGATAAAGAGAGTTCTTTACTAAAGGATAAACTTGATAATCTACAGCAGAAGTATGATTTTATGAAGATGTGCGCAGGTTCAGGTAATGACTTAGAACGAGCCTATAATAAGATTCTTACAGAGAATCCCGGTATAACTCCAAGAGATGCTTATGCAAGGTACAGGACTGAATTAGCTATAGAAAAAATCAACAGCTATTCAACAAGGGCAAAGAACATGCTCAATACTTGTGTTGAGGGTTTCAAGGATTTTGCTAACAAGCACTGTACTATTGATAATGCGATTGTTGCTGGAGCATGTATTATCGCGGGTTTAAGTATCTTGGGTACAGCTTCATATCTGACAGGCTATCATAAACCTGTTATAGAATTTATCTCTAATTGTTTTTAATGTACTCGTCAACAAATTTGTCGTAACCTGACTTAACTGCTTTTGTTTTTGCAGGGTCTTTTATTCTCTTAAGAAGTCTGTCTCTTTTCTTTTCATACGCTTCAAGCCATTTGCACCATTCAGCTGTTGAGTGTTTTCCCTTAACGAAACTAGACATTGCTGCTTGGTATGATTTTATGTCGCCAGCTAGCTTACTCGTTGTTTTTGATTTATCATTAGCTGTCCTTAGATATCCTTCTAAGCTTTTTTTGATTCCTGTATAATCTAAATTTCTAGACTTGAACTCTGGTTCTAAGCTTCTAAATCCAGAATAACTTTCCTGGATTTGTTGAGTTAGTTTTCCAATATCAGTATCCTCTTTTGCAAGAGCAGCACGGTAAGTGACTGCTTTGCTGCTATAACTGTTCAATAGTTTTTGGTAGTCTATTGTGGGTGTTGGCGTTGGTCTCGGTGTTTTTGTGGATGGTTTGGTTGGTGTCGGTTCTGGAGAATCAAATCTCGCGGACGCTGTTACTTTTATCGGCTGCTTTATTTTTTCTTGTAGTTTTTTTGAACCTCTAAAAAATGATTTTGGTGCTTGGTCTAAATGTCTAAATATTGCTGCAGTTCTGTTCCATCCGGCGTTTTTAGCTTCTTTTGCAAATGTGTCAAACAGTCCAGTAAATAATAGGCCTGCGTAACATGCACCAACAATAGCTGTAGTTGTAAGCCCTATTTTTCCAATCTTGGCAGCTCTCTTTGTTTTGCAGGAAATATATTCGCTTATTCTTTTTCTTGCAGATCTGTGCTCTGCGACTTTTGTGAATAATGTTTCTAACGCCCTGAATTTGTCGCATTCTGCATATTCTGCCGCATCTCTAAACACGCCTTTCCATGATGCGATATATCCATCATTATAAAATTCGCTGGCAGTGTTAAACATCATGTTACATAAGCATGTTATAGCGGCTCTAGTCTGTAAATTTGCTTGTTGGTCACTGCACTCATCACCTTTCAAAAAGTTATTGCTCAAATCTATGTCCTCTTCTCCTTCTTCTTTTTCATATGTTTCGCAAAATTTTTCGAATGTCTCAAGAAAATGAATACTGGGTGGTTTTCCTTCAGGACAGGTTGATGGTGCGTCTGCCTTATCCATAAGCTCGTATGACTTCATAAAGAATTCCTTTAACTGCTCTTTAGTAAGTGGTGGATACTCCTTATATTTTCCAGGGTATTCTTCAAGTAAGAATGATGAGAGGCCATTCCACCTGTATGGACGGTACCAAAGCATGTTCAGGTTCTTAATATCTTCTAGTTTTTCTATTTCTACTAATATCTCCTCTCTTTTTGCAGCTCTTTTGTTTTCTGGATTGCTAGAAAATACGCTCTTCAGATAATTGGTATATCTGTTAATTATATCTCCCAGATAGTCCCAGACGATGCCTCTTCTGTTGATTACTTGCGTGTATCGGCTTCTACTTGCCATCCATAGTTCTGAGGATGTGTCTGTGCTTCGTGTTCCATTTCCTGCTCTATCCCTTATAGCCCCCATAACCCCTAAGAAGTGGTAAAGTATATTTAAAGTTTTTCTAAGAAAAAATGGGGCTGCTGGGACTCTCGTGACATTGTGGTCGATTCGAACCCAGATTTGCTGGTATCTTCCTCAGAGCTGATGTCTGACATACCATGCGAATAATCATCGGCATATTGCCTCATCGCTCCAGTAATAAGTCTGGAGCCAGCCGTTCTGGCCAGGTTATACTACAGCCCCATGTATAACCTAAGAAATCGTTTTTGTAGTGATATATAAATGTTGCTATACGAACTTTAATATCTCGTATACAATGCCAAAACAGAATAACGCCATTAGGATGATTCCAATAATGTAGTTCTTGCGTACAGAGAATTCTGGTTTTTTGTCGCCCCTGTACTTACACCGCCAATGCATAAGTACAATTAGAATTCCTGCAAGTGCAGCTGAGATTGAGCCTGCGAACCACAGTGTTTCGATAAAATCCTTTATGCCAAGAAAAAAAAGGCCAAGAGGGACAATAACAGTCAAGCTCCATGAACTAAGAGGTTTTAGCTTAAAGTCATAGAAGTACATCTCTTTCAGGGCAAGGCCTAATACTAAAAACGATGTTGTCATTGCAAATACTGCAAACAGGTTTGCGAACATCACCATCGATTTTCCGTAAAGCAATCCTAGACCTATTGTTGCAATCTCTGTTGTTGAGGTTCCTGTTGCAGCAATCACAACAAGGGTGAATATCGAGTAGATAATAATTGGCAATAAGCTTCCCCAGATTATAGCTTTCTTGAAAGCTCTCTTGTTTCTTATCAGTTCCTCGTGCATTTCTGGGATTGCTGCTGTGCCAAGGTATGCGAAAAGAACTATGCCATACGGTATGAATATGTTCGCGCTGTTCGAAACCGCGAGGTTGCTGAGTATAAAGTGCTTGGAAAATATGATTATAATAGCTATTGTTGCAGCAATCGCAATCATTGCAGTCCCCATTCCGACTTCTAATCTCTCGATCATCTTTATTCCAAAGAGTGCAAAGAACGTCACTGCAACAAAGAATATAAGACTGAACTGGAAACTTGATAACACAGGAAAGATTGCGTTCAATGAGTTTCCTACACCGATGATATAGGCGAGTAGAGCGCCGTAGATTCCTATTATCATAGATAAAGTCATTAAGAACCGCCCTTTCTTTCCAAGATATTTATCAGCGTAGCCTGTAAGCTGATGGAAACCTTTTGTCCTTAACACAATCTCGCCCATGTACAGGTTGATCAAGAGAACTCCAAAGCCAAGACCTAATACCCATAAAATGCCTATACCAAAGCCTGATCGAGATACAACATACGGAATTCCTAGAATGCCTGCTCCGAGTACGCACCCCATCAATGTAGCGATAGCTTCTATTATTGATTTCACGCAAAGCACACCTTTGGAGGGTTTTTCATTAGTTCATGAAGCAGTTCAATGGCGTCTTTAATATCGTTGAGATTAGCGGTGCTTATAGTTGAATGAAGGTTTCTTACTGCTACACCAACAACCGTAGACGGAACTCCTCCACGGGATAGCATGATCTTTGTGGCGTCTGTTGTTCCTGTATCGTCTACCTTGAACTGGACAGGGATTCGTTTCTTTCTCGCTATCTCAAGAAGCCAATCGTTAATGCATCTGTTTGAAATCATTTCAGCGTCCATCACGCTAATCACAGGGCCTTTTCCGCACTCCAAAACGCATTCTTTTTCATAGTCTTCAGCATTAGTAACATCCACAGCAATGCCCCAGTCAGGGTCTATCTTGTAGACTGCAATCTGAGCTCCGTATAATCCAACTTCTTCTTGCACTGTGAATACGTAGTATATGTCATTATCTGTATCTTTCAATCTTTTTGCGAGTTCGATCAAGATAAAGCATCCTATCCTGTCGTCAAGAGCTTTACCTGCGATTACGTCTTTGTTGCCTAAAAACCTTGCTTCCTGGAACGGAACTGCGAATGCGCCCACGCCTATACGTTTTTTAATAAGGCCTTGTTTTTTTAGGCCTGTGTCGATGTGGAGGTCTTCGACTTCAGGCATTTCTTCAATTATTAAGTCGTCCTGGAGTTCCTGGTAAGTTATTACTCCAGTAGCAACTATCTCGTTTTCTCTGTTGAGGATTGCAACGTACTGGCCTAGCAGTGTTGCACGGTCAACGCCGCCTACAACCGAGAATTTTATCTTGCCATCTTCTTTTATATCCCTTATTATAAGACCTATCTCGTCCATGTGAGCTGTAAGCATTACTTTTCCGCCTTTACCAGATTTGTGGCAGATTAGGTTTCCAAGTTTGTCTGTATACATCTCGTCAACAAGGTCCTTCATCTCTTTTTCGATTATGGCTCTTACTGAATATTCACTTCCGCTCGGGCCGAATGTGTCAAGGAGTTTAATCAATAGTTCTTCTTTCATTTTGATACCTCTTTTATCGCATCTTCGAATATATCAAGAGCAAGATCTATCTGTTTTCTCTTTACGATCAATGGAGGAGAAAATCTTATTGAGGACTTTCCAGCAGGCAGCAGCAATAACCCTTTTTGGATGCTTTTGCATAGTATCTTGTTTTTCTCTTTAACAGCGTATGCTTTTGTTTTTCTGTTCTTTACAAATTCAATGCCGATCATCAGGCCAAGGCCGCGTACATCACCGATAATTTCGTATTCACCGTACAGTTCTTTTACTCTTTTCAGCAAATATCGGCCAGCATGTTTAGCTCTTTCTGCAAGTTTTTCTTTTTTCGCGATATCTAAGAACGCAAGACCTGCTGCGCATACTAAAAAGTTTCCTCCAAAGGTGTTTGCATGGCTTCCGGGTTCCCAAGTCATTACCTTGTTGTTAGACACCATAATCCCTGTGGGAAGTCCGCCTCCTAGTCCTTTGCCAAGGGTTACTATGTCATTCTTAACTTTGAAATTCTCGCTTGCAAGAAACTTTCCTGTCCTGAAAGCTCCTGACTGGATCTCGTCTGCGCATAGCAGTATGTTGTTTTTGTCGCAGATTTCTCTAATTCCTTTTACGAATTCTATCGGAGGTACAACATAACCTGGTTCCCCCATTACTGGTTCATAGAACATCCCTGCGCAGTCCTTGTCTTTTTTAGTTAAATTTTCAACAGCTTTGATGCATTCAAATCCGCATTTTCCGTATTCTTGGCCATAAGCGCACCTGTAACAATAACCATAAGGTGGGTGGTGTACTTCAAAGAATGGTTCAAACCCTTTTTTGTGAGCGGGCACGCCTGTATCCTGCAGAGATAGGCTTCCCATTGTTCTGCCGTGAAAGCTTGGTGTGAATGAAATGAACTTTTTTCTTTTTGTGTGATAGCGGCACAGTTTAAATGCGGCTTCATTTGCTTCAGTGCCTGAGTTTGCGAAAAAGACCTTGTCCATCCTTGGCATTAAAGAAAGAAGCTTTTCAGCGTATTCGACTGGAAGTTTGGAGTAGAAGTCTGCAAAACCCATATGCATTCCTGATATCAGCTGTTTGTTTATCGCCTTGATAATCTCTGGATGGTTGTGGCCAGAGTTAAGAACAGCAAGGCCTGATGAAAAGTCCAGGTATTTTCTTCCATCCTCATCCCACACGTACATTCCTTTTGCTTTTTTGTAGACAAAGTCAAATTCTCTTGTTAAAGATGGCGATATCACTTTCTTATCCCTTCTGATAACTGACCTTGATTTAGGTCCAATGCTTTGACATTTGTATTTGCTCATTTTTCGTAAAGGTCTATCTGCGCTTTCTGCAGTTTATCTGAATAATCTACATAGACTGTTTTTGTTTCTGAGAACTCGTTAATCCCTTCTATCCCCGCCTCTCTTGTGCCGTTGCCTGTATGCTTAATTCCGCCAAATGGAAGATGAACTTCTGAACCTATAGTGCTTGAGTTGATATATGTGATTCCTGCTTCGATTTTGTTGATTGCTTTGAATGCATATTTCATGTCTTGTGTGTAGATTGAGGAACTCAGCCCGTATTCTACTGAGTTTGCGACTTCAATTGCCTGGTCGATATCTTTAACAGGAATAATTGAAAGAACAGGGCCAAAGATCTCTTCTTTAGCTATGTTCATATCCTTCTTGACATTTGTGAAAATTGTTGGGTTAAAGAAAAATCCTTTTATTTTCGGTGTTGAGCCGCCGCATAAGAGTTTAGCTCCTTGCTCTTTACCTGAATTTACATAGTTTGTTACTTTTTCGACTGCTGCTTTGTTTATTAAAGGTCCGATGTCTGTTTTTGGGTTCAATCCAGAGCCGAGTTTAAGTTTCCTTACTCTTTTTAGCAGTCTTTTTTCTAGTTTCTTTTTTATTTTTTTATGCACAATAACTCTAGAGGTTGCAGTGCATCTCTGGCCTGTTGTTCCAAAAGCGCCCCAGATTATTCCGTCAACAGCAAGGTCTAGGTTAGCATCATCCATTATAATGATTGGGTTCTTGCCGCCAAGTTCTAAGCCAAGCTTTTTTACACCTGCGTTTTCTGTGATCCATTTACCTGTTATTGTTGAGCCTGTGAACGATACTGCCCGAATCTTTGGGTTCTTTACTATTTCTGAACCTACTGAGCTGCCAGGGCCTGGAATAAAGTTAATAATTCCAGAAGGTAACTGGGCTTGTTCAAGTATCTTGACAAGTTCTAGAGCGCATAATGGGGTGTCTGAAGATGGTTTGAAGATGATTGAATTGCCGCAGATCAGTGCAGGGGCTATCTTCCATGCAGGAAGCGCGATTGGAAAGTTCCATGGAGTTATAATCCCGACAACGCCTATAGGTCTTCTTACAGTCATGCAGAACTTGTCAGGAAGTTCAGATGGCGTGGTATGGCCAAATAATCTTCTTCCTTCTCCAGCCATGTACTCGAATATGTCGATAGCCTCCTGTACATCGCCTCTTGCTTCTACCAGGACTTTTCCCATCTCTAAAGTGATGAGTTTAGCAAGACGTTCCTTGTTTTCTCTTAACAAGTTTGAAATTACGAAAAGGTACTGGGCTCTTTTAGGTGCAGGTAATGATGACCATTTTATGTAAGCTTTCTCTCCTGCAGCTATTGCTTTCATTACATCTTTCTCAGTTCCTTCCTGGAAAACTGCAAGAGGTTTCTTGTTTGCTGGGTTGTAGGTTTTGAAGGTCTTACTAGAACTAGAGTTAACCCATTTACCATTAATGTAAAGCTTGTATTGCTTCATGCTGTACCTCTTTTTTTATATATAGTTAATATGATGTTTTTGGGTTTTAAGTATATAAGTTTTACTGTAAATTACAAAAATATTATAAATGTGTTAATAATAATTATGCTTGAAAAAAGAGGATGAGAGAGATTTCTGAAAGGGAACAGGAACTGCCAGATGCTGTTATTGGTAAACTTCTAAAGATTGCTGCTGAAGATAAGAGTGTTATCAGTTTAGGTCCTGGTGAGCCAGATTTTCCTTTGCCAAAACCGCTTGTTGCTGAGGTGAAGAGGGTGGCTGATAAGATCAACCACTATTCTCCGCCTGGTGGAAGGTCTGATTTTAAGGAAGCGATTATCAGGAAACTGAAAAATGATAACCGGATAAAGGCAAACCCTGAGAATATTATTGTTACTTGCGGAAGCCAGGAAGGTTTAGCGTTAGCAACTGCTTGCACTCTTGATGTTTCAGAGCAGATAATACTGCCTAATCCTAGCTTTATGGGCTTCTTGCCGACATTTGAACTGTTTAATGCTGTGCCTAGGTTTGTGGATGTTTATGAAGAGAATGGTTTTGCTTTTGATCCTGATGATATAAAGAAGCAGGTTGATAGGAAGAAGACGAACGCGCTTCTTATAAATTCTCCAGCTAATCCAACAGGGACTGTATTCTCTAAAAAGTTGCTTGAAGAGATTGCTGATTTGGCAATTGAGTACAATTTCTACATATTCTCAGATGAGGCTTATGAAAAGATTCTCTACGATAATGCTAAACATATTTCAATAGGTTCATTGAATGGGATGGAGCCTTATGTGCTTACATTCCATAGTTTTTCAAAAACATATGCAATGTGCGGGTTTAGGCTAGGCTATTGTGTTGGGCCAGAAGATGTTGTACAGGCAATGACAAAGTCACATATTTATACTACGATATGCGCCCCAACTGTATCCCAGCTTGTTGGTTTGAAAGCTTTATCCTTATCTTCAAAGTATACTGATGCAATGGTAAAGGAGTATAACAGAAGAAGGAAGATGATTATCAAAAGGTTGAACGAATTGAATCTGCGTGTAGCAATGCCTAAAGGAGCCTTCTATGCTTTTACGAACATCAAAGAATATTCTAACAATTCTAGGTTTTTTGCAGACCAGTTACTCAAAAAAGCAAAGGTGGCCGTTGTTCCTGGAACTGATTTTGGGAATAATGGTGAAGGTTATGTCAGGTGTTCCTATGCAACTGACTATAAATTAATTGAAATAGCAATGGACAGAATCGCTGATTTCTTAAAAAAGAGATAAAAGCTTTATAAATTTCCTTATCTTATATACTTAAAAATGAAGAAACTGTTGCTAATTTTTATGCTGTTTGTATTCGTTGTTCCTGTTACAGCCGTTTCTGTTGATTATGATTTCAGTATTGTGGGAAGCAATGTTGTTGCTGAAAAAACTGTAGATTTTCAAAGATCAGTTACTGGTAATTATACTTTTTCTGTTCCTAATGATGCTAAAGGTGTCTCTTTATACGTAGACGGCGAACTTGTTGAATATTCCGATGTTTTAGTATTAGAAGATAATCAGGAAGTGAAAGTTAGCTATGTAACTAAAAAGTATCTTGATGAAAGCAATTTTGTATTTGACCTTAAACCTGATTTTGATGGAATCTATAATATTAATCTTGTACTTCCCGAGGGCGCAGTTCTTAAGACAGGCATTGAGAACGGAAGATCGACATCAATATTTCCTGATGCTGATTTAATCACTACAGATGGTAAGAGTATAGTGATTGAATGGAGTTCTGAGGATATTAAGGAATCTGATGATGTTAATTTCTTTGTGAGGTTCAGGCATCAAAAGTATAGTTTTCTATGGGTTGTTGTGGTTTTAGCAGGGGTTCTTGTCTTTTTTGCTGCAAAGTTTGTTATCTTTGCTAATAAAAAAGTTGATGAAATAATTGTTGATGCTTCAAAAACTTTTGATTCAAAAACATTTGAGGGGCATCTTAAACAGCCTGAAGAACAGGTAGTTAACGTCTTAAAACTTAAAGAAGGTGCTTGTGAACAGGGGACATTAAGGGTTGCTACTGGATTTTCAAAAGCGAGCTTATCTCGGGTTTTGAAGGAATTAGAGGACAGGAAGGTTATCTATAAGGAGAAAAGAGGCAAAAAAAACCTTGTTTTCTTGAGAAAGGATTAACAGAACAATATGGAACTATTGTAATGCAGTTTCTGTGGATTATTTATCAAAAGCTTTGATGGTTTCAGTAACAAGAACTAACTATTTTCTAGTCTTACTAGGATATGGTCTAACAACCGGAGGTAAGAAAATGTACAAAGTAATCAAACAATATCTGATTGAACCTCTTGCTCGTTTACTGTATGGCGATTACGAGGCAGTTTATGAAGCTGAGGAAAAAAGACTCATGGAGCAGTATGTCATGATTAGAAGGATAGATGATCATCTTAAACCAAACCAAGGTTCAATAGATGAGATTTGCTGGAATGAGCTTGGAAAGGAGGCGGGATGAAAATGCACTCCCACCCCTCTTTTTGCCATAAAATCCCTGCCTCTTTGTCCAAATAAGCTCTTTTCAGGTCTATTTTGGGAAAAGATTGGTGTTGGAACAATATGGAACAATTAGGCCTGCAGTATTGTCTTAATATCTGCAAATGGCCTATTGTTCCATTGACAATAACTAAGTATTTGTTTCACCTACTAGATAATTGTGGCAGTAATGCTGCAATCATAATAAACTATACGGAGGTAAACCAAAATGAAAAAAATATTTGCAATTTTGGTGCTGATGTTGATGGTGTTAAGTGTAGCATCGTTTGCATTAGCAGAAGAGGCTGCAACAGATGACACAGTAGCAGATGATACTGTGACAGAAGATGTAGCTGACGATACAGCAGATGGGACAGCTGAAGATACAGTTGATGCTGCTGCTGCTGAAGATGACGCAGCAGAAGATGTAGCTGAAGACGCGGCTGCAGAAGAAGACGTAGCTGAAGATGAGGCTGCAGAAGAAGACGTAGCTGAAGACGAGGCTGCTGAAGAAGACGTAGCTGAAGATGAGGCTGCTGAAGAAGACGTAGCTGAAGACGGGGCTGCTGAAGAAGACGTGGCTGAAGACGAAGCTGCTGAAGAAGAAGTAGCTGAAGACGAAGCTGCTGAAGAAGATGTAGTTGAAGAAGAGGTTGTAGAGCTAACAGAAGAAGAGGAAGAAGAAGCTGGAATTACTCCAGACAGCCCATTGTACGGTATTGAGAGGGCTATGGAAAGGATTAGCTTGTCTTTAACATTCGGGAAGTCAGCTAAAGCTAAGAAAGGTCTTGCACATGCGCATGAGAGGCTAGCTGAAGTTAAGGCTATGATCGCTGCTAAGAAGTTAGCTAAAGCAGGAGAGGCTCAGGATGCGTATGAAGAGGCAATGGAGGAAGTAGCTGAGAATGTTGAAGCTATTGGTGACGGAGATGCTGAAGCAGATCTAGAAGATCAACTAGAAATCGAAGCAGGTCTTCAAGAGAACCAGGAGACACTCCAAGAACTTAACCAGCTAAGGCTTAAAGTTAAAGGACTTGACCAAGAGCAACAAACACAGCTTCAGAACATGCTTCAGAATTTAGAAGGTGTTAACAGCCAGTTCAAGGTTAAGGTTGAGGCTAAGAAGAACAAGACCAAGATCAAGATAAAGGCTGAGAAAGGAGCTACAGATGAAGAGATTGAGGCTCTTGAAGGTGCTCTTAAAGAAGGTAGAGAACTTTCTGAAGTAAGAATCGTCAAGAAAGGTACTGGCGTCGTTAAGAAAGAGAAAGCAGAGACTAAAGAGAAAGCGAAAACTAAGGAAAAGGCTAAAGCAGGAGATGTTGAAGACGAAGACGAGCTTGAGGAAGAGGAAGAAGACGGGGCTGAGCTTGAAGACGAAGATAGTGAAGACCAGCTAGATGACCTTGAAGTAGAAGACGATGAAGTCGAAGATGAAGAGGAACTAGAATCTACCTCAAAGGGCAACAGCAAGAAAAACAAATAAATTATTTTTTTATTTTTTTCTAATTTTTCATAATATTTATATACTATTGTGTTCTAAATTTCTATAAAAAAGAGAATGATAGAAATACGTTTACATGGAAGAGGTGGCCAGGGAGTTAAGAAGGCTGCACAAATATTGGGTAGAGCAGGGTTTCTTGCAGGTTATTATGTGCAGGACTTTGCATTGTATGGCGCAGAACGCAAAGGTGCGCCATTGACTAGCTTTGTAAGGCTATCAAAGATCCCAATTCGCACAAGGGGTCATATATTTCATCCTGATTATATAATAATTCTTGACGATACAGTTGATCTTAGATGTGATCTAACTGGGTCAAAACCTACTACAAAGGTCTTGATTAACACTGCCAAGGGGTTTAAAGAGTATAAGAATATGCATAAGGTTGATGCAACTGAGATTGCATTAAGGTTGATAGGAAAACCTGTTGCAAATGTTGTTCTGTTGGGAGCATTTGCAAAAATCACAAAGCTGTTCACATTGAAACAGATTGACAAAGCTGTCAGGATTGAGCTTGGGAAATATCCTGCAGCTGTTTTGGACAAGAATGTTAGAGGAGCTAATGAAGCTTACAAAAAAGTAAAATGAAGTCAGAGAAAGAGATAAAAAATCTTGGAACAAAAGGTGTACCTTATGCAACAGTAGGGATGGGTGCCCCTGAGAGAAGCAGCTGGAGAGTTTTCAAGCCTGTTATAGATTATAAACGGTGTATCAAATGTCACCAGTGCTGGCTTTACTGTCCTGACTGCGCTTATACAATTGATAAAAAGGGATTCACCCATCCAGATTCTAATACCTGTAAGGGGTGCGGAATCTGTGCTAAAGAGTGCCCTGTTAAATGTATTTCAATGGAGAAGGAGAAATGAAGGATCTAATAGATGGTAATAAGGCAGCCGCGATTGCAGCAAGGTTAGCTAGAGTGCAGTCTGTTCCTTGTTTTCCTATAACTCCACAGACAGAGATTATAGAGACAATACAGAAATGGAAGGTTAATGGTGAGTTTTCAGGGCAGTTTAACCAAGTAGAAAGCGAGCATTCTGTGATGTCTGCTGCAATTGGTTCTGCAATGACAGGTGCAAGGACGTTCACAGCCACTTCATCGCAAGGTCTGTTATTGATGCACGAGATGCTGCCTATTGCTTCTGGTACAAGGACGCCCATGGTGATGGTCAATGTATCCAGAGGTCTTTCTGCTCCGATTACTTTGTGGCCCGACCATAATGATATACTTGCAATGCGCGATTCTGGCTGGATAATAATCTTTTGCGAAACTAACCAGGAGGTGCTTGATTCAGTTATCATGGGTTATAAAGTCGGAGAAAACCCCATACTAAATCTTCCTGTAATAGTTAACATGGACGGATTTATACATTCTTATACCAGAGAGATAGTTGAGGTGCCTGACCAGAAGTTAGTAGATAAGTTTTTGCCTAAGTTTAATCTTGAGATAAAGCTTGATGTGAAAAAGCCGCGAACACTAGGAATTCCTGTCATGGCAGAGTATATGAAGTACAGGGCGCAGCTGCATAGAGCGCAGCTTGATGCTTTTCCAATTATACAAAAGGCTCAGGCGGAGTGGAAGAAATTAACTGGAAGAGGGTACGATATACTAGAATCTTATAGGTTAAAGGATGCAGAAGCATGTTTAGTCATAATGGGGCCTAACACAACTATTGCAAGAAGCGCTGTTGATAAGATGAGGAAACAGGGTAAGAAAGTTGGTCTATTAAGGATAAGGGTTTACAGACCGTTTCCTGAGAAACAGATAAAGGATGCACTTGACGGAATAAAGAAGATAGCTGTGATTGACCAAAGCATATGTCCAGGGATGTCAGGAATTCTTTATCCTGAGATTAAGATGGCTTTATACGATTCAAAAGCAATAGTATCTAATTATATAGTTGGGCTTGGCGGTGCTCTAGTTTCAGATGAAGGTTTTATACAGATATTCAAAGAAATTATGATGACAAAAGGAGAGCAGAGAAGATGGCTGATGTGAATGTTAATATCAAGGGTCAAGTCTTTGATGTGCCTGAACAAAAGTTCTTGACGGGTGGAACCTTTGCATGTTCTGGTTGCGGACCTATACTTGGTACAAAGCTGGCTTTGAAAGCTCTTGGCAAGAATACTATAATGGTCAACCCTGCAGGATGCATGACATTGACAGCTACATGGCCCTTTACACCTTACAATGTTCCATGGGTTCATTCTGCAATCGAGAATTGTGCAAGTACTGCTTCTGGTATCTTGATGGGATTGAAATCGCAGAAGCTTGATAAAAATGTTAATGTACTTTGTTTTGCTGGGGACGGAGCAACTTATGATATCGGGTTCCAGGCTTTGTCAGGCATGGCGTACAGAAAGGAGAAGATTATCTATGTATGCTATAATAACAGCTCTTTTGCGAATACTGGTTTTCAGAGAACAGCTGCAACTCCTAAAGGAGCGCGTACGAAAACTTCAGAGCCCGGCAAGTGTTGTCCATGGGGTAATGCCCTGCCTCGCAAAAACATGTCAAAGATGCTTGCAATGAGCCATTGTGATTATGTTGCAACAGCTTGCGTTGCTTTTCCTAAAGATTTTATGGATAAGCTGAAGAAAGCAGCTAGTGTTGAAGGACCTTCGTTCATTGACCTATTGTGTCCTTGCATTCCAGGATGGTTAATCAAGGAAAGCGATACTATAGAGGTAGGTAAAGCAATGGTTGAGACAGGAATCTGGCCTTTGTATGAAATATTGCATAAGAAGTTTTCACTTACACATAAACCTAAGATGGATCCTGTTCAGAATGCTTTGTCAATGCAGGGTCGCTTTAAACATCTTAAGCCTGAGCATGTCAAAGAGATACAAAAGGTTGTTAACAAGGAATGGGATATGATTAATTCTGGAAAGTTTTGGGAGAGTGACGAGTACTAAGAAAGCCTCTTGCTTGCAATCTTGCTGAAATCTGTTCGCTCATAGACTTAAACATCAGCAGCTTTTAATTGAGCCACCTTCTGTCTTACGAATATCATTGTTGTTCGCTCGCATGTACAGACACAGATTTCAGCATTGGCGGTAGTTTCAGAAGTTATACATCATAATACTCAACCAATTTACCTATAGCTTTCATTGCATTATCAGGAAACTCAAAGCAAGGTACGTTGTTCTCTTCAAGGCCTTTTCTTAGTACTTCTGTGAACTCTGAGCCTGTTGAGACTGTTATTATCGGTTTTTTCTTTAAGTCGTTGTATTCTGAGACAATGTCTATTATGTCTGGAGTGATAAGCGGTGTCTGGTATAGAAGTACGATGTAGATGATGTCTATATTGTTATCGTTCATGCAAGCATCGATTGCAAGCTTGTAACGTTCAGTGTCGGCGTCTCCTATCAAGTCCATCGGATTTTTTATGATTGCTATTGGCGGTAGATGTATTTTTAATTCTTTTATTGTTGTAGCAGATAGTTTTGCGGCTTCAAGATTGTACCGTGCTAAAGCATCAGCACTAACTATCCCATAACCGCCGCCGTTTGTTATAATCTGTACTCTCCTTCCTTTTGGTTTAATTGTTTTTTCTAAGACCCTTGCATAATTGAACAGGTCTTCTAATGATTCAGCTTCTATAATCCCTGCTTGTTTGAAGACTCCTCTATAGATTTCAGCTGAGCCTGCTAAACTTCCTGTATGAGAAAGTGTTGCTTTTGAACCTGCTTCTGTGACGCCGCCCTTGATTGCGATGATAGGTTTTTTTATCTTTTTACAGACTTCCAAGAATCGTTTTCCGTCTTTGACGCCTTCGATATAAAGGCAGATGACTTTTGTCTTTGGGTCGTCACTTAGGTATTCCAGTATGTCAGATTCGTTAGTGTTGATTGCATTGCCATAGCTGATGAACTTTGAGATTCCATAACCTTCTTTTGCGGCCAGGTCAAGGATTGCAGAGCCTAGAGCTCCTGACTGGCTTACAAATGATATAGTCCCTGGTTCTGGTCTTTTTAGGCGCGACCTTGGTAAGAACATAGAATCAAAGTTGTTGTAGGAGTTAAATGTTCCAAGACAATTTGGTCCAATGACGCGTATCTTGTATTTTTTTAAGAGCTTTTCTAGTTGCTGTTTCAGTTTTAAGTTTCCTACCTCTTCAAAGCCTGCAGTGATTATCATCAAATCTTTTATTTTTTTTTTACCGCATTGTTCAACTACCTTTAGAATGAACTTTGCAGGTACTGCAATTATTGCAAGGTGAAGTTTTTCTTTTATGTCTAGAACTGATTTGTAAGATTTGCGGTTTAGGATCAGTTCTGCGTTGGGATTAACAGGAAATATTTTTCCATCATAATCTGTATCTATGAAGTTCCTGAAAATAACGTGGCCTATCTTGCTAGGTTCTTTTGATGCGCCAACTATCGCAATGTGTTTTGCGTTGAAGAAATTATCTAACATCTTTCACCTCTTTTACTTATGTTTGGGGATTTTTGGTATATAAATCTTTTTAAAATCAAAAATTATATATATCCTTGATTATTAATTCTATACATGAAAAAAGGGGTGTTATTAGGCAAGGATGCCTATGATTTTGTTAAAAGGTATGTCAAGGTAGCTGATTCTGTGATGGTTAAAAAGCTAGCTGAAGCAGAACGGTTTGCTAAGAGGTATAAACATCATGTTGTCCTTAAAATCATTTCAAAGCAGGCTGTGCACAAGACTGAGATTAAGGGTGTTAGGGTTGTGAAGAACTATCTTGAGCTACAGAAGAATTTTAATGATCTACTTCAGCTTGCCAGACGAAAGAAGCTAAGGCTTGACGGTATACTTGTTCAGGAGTTTGTCGAAGGTAAAGAGGTTATAATCGGTCTTAAGAAAGACCCTACATTTGGACAGGTTATAATGTTCGGACTTGGAGGCATATTTGTCGAGCTCTTGAAAGATGTTTCTTTCAGGGTTTGTCCTATCAGCCAAGATGATGCTCAAGATATGATAGATGACTTGAAAGGTAAAAAGTTATTAGAGGGTTTCAGAGGAGAAAAACCTGTTAATTTAGATATTCTTAAGGCCGCTCTTGTCGGAGTTTCCAAAATTACGGGTGTTGAAGAGCTTGACATTAACCCTTTCATGATAAATTCTAAAGAGGGAAAGGCTGTGGATGTAAGGCTTGTAAGATGATAGTTAAGAAGATAGTGTGTTTTAGCTGTAAACGCGAGTTTTCTCCTAACACGATTATTTTTGAGTGTGATAAATGTCATGGTCCTCTGGATATAGTTTATGATTATAAGCTCATAAAGAAGCAGCTAATACCTGAAGGTTTTTTTGAAGGAGCAATACATCATTGGAAGTATCTTCCGTTCTATCCAATCAAGGATTTTCACAAGATAGTTTCTTTTCATGAAGGGGGGACTCCTCTGATAAAGTCAGGGTACTGGTTCAAATATGAGGGAGTTAACCCTACAGGATCTTTTAAGGATAGAGGTTCAACTGTGGAGATCACTAAGGCAAGGGAGTTTCGTGTTAAATCTGTAGTATGTGCTTCAACTGGTAACATGGGCGCTTCAGTTGCTGCGTATGCTGCTCGTGCTGGGATGGGATGTTCAATATATGTTCCTACAATTGCTGCAAAGGAAAAGATATTGCAGATAAAAGCGCATGGTGCTAAGGTCGTTAATGTTAAAGGTGATTATGATAAAGCTCTTGGCATGACAAAAGAGTTGAGAAAGGATAGGGGTGTTTACTTGACAGGAGATTATCCTTATCGAGGTGAGGGGGAGAAGTCTGTTGGTTATGAAATCATTGACCAGTTGAATTGGGAGGTTCCAGACTACATTGTTTGTCCTGTCGGGAATGCTACTTTGATTTATTCTGTGTTCAAAGCTGTGAGCGAGTTCAAGGCTGTTGGTCTGATTAAGAGAATTCCTAAGATAGTCGCTGTGCAGGCTAAGAAGTGCAATCCGATTGTGAAAGCCTTTAACTCTAAAACAGGATTAAAATCAATAAAAAATCCGTCAACAGTTGCGTCTGCTATAGCATGCGGTAATCCTGTGGATGGTGTTAAAGCTCTTTATGGTCTTAAAAAGTCAAGAGGTTTGGCTGTTGATGTGAGTGACAAAGAGATATTGGATTCTCGTAAGGAACTTGGAAAGAAAGGGATTTTTGCTGAGCCATCTGGTGCTGTTAGTTTTGCAGGTGCTAAGAAGTTAGGTCTTAAAGGAGATGTTGTTTGTGTTATTTCTGGCCATGGGCTGAAGGATAATAAGGTACAATATAACGAATAACGATTATAAAATATATTTTTGACACTAGCAATGTATTTAAGAACAATGGCGATTAATTTCTATATGAGGTGAAATTCGATGATGCAATTTATACATTCTTTATTCGGAAATTCAGAAGAGCAAAGAACAGCAAAGATTAATGCTTCTGGTGCACAGCGCGCACTTATAGTTGCAAATTGTGAACTTGAGGAGATGCTTAAGAAGGATCCTGACCTGTTAGCTAAATTAGCTGAAACCAAACGACTTAAAGATAGGGCTGATAGTGTTGAGCATTTTACTGTTGCTGCTGCTAACTCCCATAAATATGGTTTGGCAGGTTACACGAGCGCTTTATTTTTTGGAGCGCAGGCTTATTTCACTTCATCACCAACTTGTGCAGGCATTGCTGCAGTTTCTATATTACTCGGAGAGTTTTTCAGGAGGCGTAGTTTCGCTAAGCTGGAAAAGGCTGAGGAGGTTGCGGGTAGGGAATACCTTGGAGATGTAAACATAGATCCTGAAGCTGTTGAAGATTTTATTAATGAACTAAACGGAATTCAACTCGCTGAAGATGTTAAAATCGATGCAAGTCCGTTAGAAAGGGAACCTAATCATATCTGGATAGCTGCAGACCATGGTTACAGGAGCCATAGGATTGCTTCATTGTACGCGAGTAAAGGGTTAGTCTCTGATTTTTGGTATGTGACTGACTTTCCTAAAGTAACGCCAGTAGAGGAGATACCTTCGGCTATACTTAAGGGTATAACAGATCTGGATGGTTCACAGACGATGATCGAGTGTCCTTTTGCTTGTGGTGCTATAGTAAGAGAGAATGATCCGTTATATTATGAAGGTGCTAGAAAGGTACATGAAATAGCTTTGAAGTACGCAGTCTAATTTTTTTCTAAAATATAAAGTATTAAAAAGACTTGGCATTTTCTAGTTATCATGATAAAACTTGACGGTAATTACGGAGAAGGAGGAGGTCAGATTGCAAGGACTGCTCTAGCTTTATCGACTTTGTTTGGAGAACCTTTCGAGATAGTTGATATCAGGAAAGGTCGCTGTAAAGCTGGATTGAAACCGCAGCATCTTACATGTATAACTGCGCTTCAGGAGCTGTGCGGTGCTAAAGTTGACGGTGCTGAACTTGGCTCTTGCGTGTTGCGGTATGAACCTGGCAGGATAAAGCCGCAGACATTGAGCATTGATATTGGAACTGCTGGCTCAATCACGTTACTTTTACAGTCTTTACTGTTTCCTTGTTTTTTTTCTGATAAAAAGATTAGGTTGAAGATCAAAGGCGGCACTGATGTTGCATGGTCAATGCCGTTTGATTATTTTAATGAGATACTTGTACCGCACCTGGCTAAGTTCTGCAAGTCTATTGATGTCAAGCTCTTGAAAAGAGGGTATTATCCTAAAGGTAACGGCTTGGTTGATATCACTGTAAAACCAGAGTATAAGATTTATAATTATGATAATTATGCAGAGTTCATAGGCGATGTTTCAAGGAATGTTCCTGATATCAATTTAATTGAGCAGGGTAAGCTTAGCTTGGTCAAAGGTGTTGCGCATGCTTCTTCTGGTCTGCAAAAGGCTGAAGTGGCTGAAAGGATGGCAAGGGCTGCAAAGCATGCTTTGATTAAGTTAGGTATTCCTGTTAAGATCAGGACAGAGTACCAGGATACAATGTCTGATGGTTGCGGAATAACTCTCTGGGGAGTCTTTTCTAAGAATGAGGATGTTAATCACTTGAACCCTATTAGGATTGGGGCTGATAGTCTGGGTGAAAAGGGGAAGAAAGCAGAGATTGTGGGGAAGGAGGCTGCTGAGCGGTTGATGAACGAGATGAACTATAAAGCACCTGTTGATGAGTACCTTGCAGATAACCTGATCCCTTGGCTTGTGTTTGGAGGCAAGATGAAGCTCGCGAAAGTGTCGAATCATTGCTTGACAAACATATATACAGTTGAGCAGTTTTTGGGTAAGATGTTTAAGGTTGATAATAAATCTCGGCTTATTACTGTTTCTCACGAATAAATATAGAAACGTTTATAAATAGAAAACACAGAATTGTATTTAAATCTATATATATTGAACAAAATTTTTAAAAAAGGAGGTAGATATTAATGAAAAGAGGTCAAGCAGCTCTAGAGTTCTTGATGACCTATGGTTGGGTTATTCTGATAGTTATCATAGTTATCGGCGCTTTAGCAGCTTTTGGAGTATTTGATGTGACAAGACTTGTACCTGACAGGTGCGTTCTGCCATCTTCTCTGAGTTGTAGGGATTTTGGAGCGACATACGGTACCCCTACCATTTTGCAAATTGAGGTACTAAATAGCCAGGGAAGAAGCATTGATGTTACTAGTCTTATCATCGATGATAGAGATAGTGCAATACAATGTGTAAGTGCAGCTGGTGTTCCTAACATCGCAAATGGAGCTACTGGTGTGCTTAATGCAAACTGTGTGGCTGCTCCTGGTGGTGCAAACATTGCTTTAACACCTGGTCAGAAATACAGAATGGATGTAAGGGTTAACTATCAGTTCACAGGCGGAACAATTAGCAAGGACGCTTTAGGTGAGTTGACTATTACGGGTCCATATGCGCCATAGATTTAATTTTTTTAATATTTTTTTTAAATTATTTTCAGGACGTTAAATGAGGGGACAATTTTCGTTTGAATACTTGTTAGTAGTAGGATTTGCGTTAGTTATAATTCTTCCAATAACGTATTATGCTTATGTGAGTTTACAGGAATCCAAGACTGAGGTAAGTCTTGCTGCTGTTGACAAGATTGGGTTTGATATTGTAAACACTGCAAAGAATGTTCATAATCTTGGACAGCTTTCTAGGATTACGCTAGAGCTTAACTTTCCTGACGGTGTTGATGGCATGGCTGCTTATAGTGATCCTGTAAATCTTAAACTTCATTATTTAGAGATTGATGTTCAAGGGAGTGAACTGCTTTTTGCTTCAGATGTCATGCTTAGAGGAGAATTTTCTCCTGAGGATTATAGTCAAGGTATTAAGAATGTGAGGATTGAAAACATAGGTCCGTATGTCAACATATCAATAACATGAAAAAGGGTCAGGCTGCTGTGGAATTTGCACTGGGTTTGTCGATACTGCTACTTATATTTGCTGTGTTCATGATACTTGTTACGCAGAGGACTGCTGAGAAGAATGAAGAGAACCTGAGGGTCGCGCTTGAGTCTTTTGACGATTTCTTGTCAGCAGAAGTTTCAACTGCTGCGTATGTTGAAGATGGCTATTCAAGAAACTTTACAATTCCGTATATATTTGCTGGTTTTGATTACTCTCTACAGACTCAGAGAGAGCAGCTTGGAGGTATTACTCTAGTCACAATAAACTTAGAAGGCACTAATATACAACATGTTGTTAATCTTTACTATGATATAAATGGAGACTTTGCCAAGGGTCCTAACATTATCGAGAAAAGGAATGGAGAGATTTTTGTGACAAATGGATAAAGCACAGGTTTTTACATGGGACTTGTTGATAGGTATCACGATTTTTTTACTCGCATTTGTAGGGGTTGTTGTGTTTCTTTATTACTCAGAGACTGGTCTGCCTTTGCAGAACCTTGTTACAGAGGGCAGAGCAATATCCCGGTCAGTCACAGGCACGACTGGTGTCAGGTTACAAGGTACTAATGAGATAGACACTTCTAAGTTACAAGACCTTGGGCAGCAGGATTACCAAGTTATTAAGAGCCAGTTAGGTGTTAAAAGCGATTTTTGTATCTTCTTAGTAGACCTGCATAACCAGGTTTACCAGTTTGGAGATAAGATCTCGATAGGTTCGGGGTCTGATGATGTTAAAATTTCAGGATTTAACTGCGGACAAGAGGTGGATTAAATGAAAAAAATGTTTGTGATATTTGTTTTGCTAATACTTATGGCAGCGTATGTAGCTGCAACTGGTTACACTGCTGACCAGCCTTCGCATACTACTTTGTATGTAGATGAGTTAAGAGGGAAGACGGCCGATACTGTAAGTGTCAATGACGTGCTGTGTTTGAATGGTGATTGTATAGGTACATGGCCGACAGGAACTGTTTTACCAACATGTATTGATGGACAAGTTGTTAAGTACGATTCTGTTTCAGGAACTTGGATTTGTGGTGATGATACTGGCGGAGCTGGCTCAGGATTGATCATCGAATCTGGAATAGTTCCTCATGGAGGAACAATACCTCTTCCAGCGGGTGTTACAGATGAATCCCAGTGTAAATGGATAGTCGCTGCAGCAAACCACGGAGCCGGCATAGACTACAGGACAAGTACCCATTGTTGGTCATCACCTGCTGTGAGCACAGATTTTAATCCTCCGCCTGATGTGGGACAGGGAAGGGTGGTCACTTGCTTTTCACACAACTCAATAAACGGCCTACAAATCAGGTATGGCTCAGCACAGTACTTAATAATCTGCGGCGAGGGTGCCGGTGCTGCTCTTCCGACATGCGCAGACGGACAGGTTTTGAAGTATGATATGGATACATCAAGTTGGGTGTGCGCTGAAGATGAAGGTGGTGCTGGTGGAGGTTTTGGTACTATTGAGGCTAGAAGTCCAGATACTATTTATCAGGCTGCGACTGACGGGTTTGTAGTTGCTACATTTCAGGTTCCGACTACACAAAATTCAAATTTATTTGTGATAGGTTATGCTGATTCAAATAGTAATCCTACTACAATCAGGGCTAGAGAGGCTGGGACTTATGTACAGAATTCTGCTTGGAATTATCATGGGAGTATAACAATGCCTGTCAAAGCTGGAGAATACTGGAAAGTTGTTGGCAATGTTCAACCAAGTGAGTTGACTGCTAGTTCGATTATTTATTGGGTGCCTTTAATTGGGGGTGCTGGTGGCGGCGCGGATACTGACTGGATAATCTCTGGAAGTGACATGTATTCTGGTGTTACTGGTAATGTTGGTGTTGGGACAAGTACGCCGACACAAAAATTGGATGTGCGTGGACCAATAAGAAACAAATATGATGGAACAAATTATGATTTATGGCTACAAGGTGGTGCATCTACTGCAAGTGGTGATGATAGAAATCTAGCTATTCTTGGTGTAAATGAAGAAAGCGGAGATACACTCTATATTAACTATGCTGGAGAATATGCTGGCGGTACTGTACTAGGTGGAAAAGTTTGTATAGGTGGTGTTTGTAAGAATGATTGGTCTGGTGTGCAAGGAATTGCAGAGGGTCATTCCACAGGAGGCTTTCCTCTAACTACTGTTGCTGCTTTAGGCATAGGCGGAGGTTACTATAGAAACTCTGTAGTGCTTGACGCCAACAGGCCTGTTTTAGGTATGCGGGTTTATGGAGCTTCAAGTTATGGTGGCTCCTATTGTCTTGCATTTGTTCCTAATTATTTTAGTCTTGGTGTCAATAATTATGGAACTTTTCCTTGGACTTTCATGACAACTACAGGTTCGCATAGTGGTCAGCAGTATGGCTCTGCTCTCTATGATTTGAACTATGACTCAGGGATTCATTATATCGTAGGCGGGACCTATGGTTTTGTTCAGAGCGCGGGAGGCGGAGGAAATGGTGATGCTGTTAGTCTTCATAGACCTTTAGGTGTTAGTTATATCCCTGCAGGTTCAAGGTTGTATTGGGATCAGTGGTCCGTATATGGTACGACCTGTTATGTCCAGGTCATATATGGCAATTATAGATGAGGTGAATGATGATGAAAAAGTTATTGGTTATTTTTATGTTGGTGATTTGCGTTCAGTTGGTTGTTGCTCAAGGTGATGGAGTAATTGGGGAAAGTGAAGAGAATATGCTTTTAGATGAAGTTCCGACTGAGTCTGTGGATATAGATTCCGAGCAGCTTGTTCTAGATGTCGCTCCTGTTTCAGATGACTCTTCTTTGGTTCAACCAATAGCGCAATCTC
>JAHWHD010000065.1 GCA_019323525.1 Candidatus Woesearchaeota archaeon | reverse complement strand
TCCCGGCCGACGCATACTTTTATAAATACCCTTTTTCTTTACATATTAAAATGTCAAAAAAGATACTTGTCTTTTGCGCTCATTCAGATGACCAGGCAGTCGGCCTAGGGGGAACTATCGCAAAATACGGAAAAGACGGTAAAGACATTATAGTTATTATCTTTTCAAACGGCGCTTCAAGCCACCCGCACCTTAAACCAGAACTTGTTGGCGAGATCCGTGAGAAAGAGTCCAGGAAATGCGAGCAGGTCCTTGGTATTAAACAGACTATATTTTTTAACCTTATTGACACAAAGTACAAGGACGAGGTTAAAAAGTATAAGATTGAAGAAAAGATCAAACGCCTTATAATGCTTCACAAACCCGAGAAGATCTTCACGCACTCTTTGGACGACCCCCATGTTGACCACAGGGACGTCTATAATATTGTAAAAGAAGCATTTGATGACCTAAGATACAACGGCGAACTCTATTCATTTGATGTCTGGAACCTTTGGAATATCAGGAAAACATACAAGCCAAAGCTGTACGTTGACATTACAGACACTTTCAAGACAAAATTAAAAGCAATGAACTGCTTCCCAAGCCAAAAGCTTCAGATGCAGCTTCCTTTGACATGGACAGTTTACATCAAAGCCTTCATATTCGGTTTAAAGCACCACTGTAAATACGCTGAACGATTTTTCAAGATAAGATGAAACAAAACTTTGTATACAAAAGTCCAACCATCTACAATATCTATCTAAGATGCTCCCTGCCATTAAGAGCTCTTTCAAAACGCCTTAAGCTAATATCGCGGCTTGTCGGAGAAAACAAGACTGTGCTTGATGTTGCTTGCGGTCCTGCACACCTTTACGAATTCCTAGATAAATCTACAAAATATTCTGGCTTTGACCTTAACAAACGTTTTATTGATTATGCAAACAAGAAGTTCAAGCTTAATCTTAAAGTAGGAAACGCAACTGACCCTAAGATGTACGATAGGAATGACATAATAATAATCCTTGACATTCTCCACCATCTTACTCCGGACCAAAGAACAAAAGTGGTAGAATTAGCGTTTTCAAACTCTGACAAAGTGATTATTTGCGAACCTTTTCTACCAGAATTTTTTAAAAAGAAAGGTTTATTAGTGAGACTTGCAAGGAAGATTTTTGAGTACTTTGAAAAAGACGGTTTTAACAGGGTAACTGTTGACATTGGCCTGTATAAGGATGAGTTAAGGCAATCTCTAGAAGAATATAAAAAGAACCGTAAACTAGAGATTATAGAAACTACAGGTTACCTTGTAGGCATTTATACAAAAAGGTAAAACAACTAAAAAAAATGAAAAAGCTCCTTATCCCAACTGACGCGTTCCTTCCAAGATGGGACGGTATAGCGAGGTTTCTTGCAGAGGTAATTCCTAAGATAAAAGACGAATTTGACATCACAGTAATCGCTCCAAGATTTCCTCAGTTCAAGCACCATGTTGATAACCCGGATGGTTATAAGATAGTGAGGGCAAAGACTCATAACTGGACATTTGGCGATTACTATGCGCCTAAATTCTCCAACTGGCGCCTTGTAAAGAGATATGTAGAAACTGCCGATATTGTCTGGGTCCAGAGCACAATGCCGCTTGGAATGCTCGGCATAAGATACGCCAAAAAGTTTGGCAAACCATGCATAGCCTATACCCATGTAATTGACTGGGAGATCGTGCTTAAATCGTTAAAAGTCTTTCTTCCGGTAAAATTCCTGATGTCGTGGCTTGCAAAACTGTACACTAAGTACTGTTACAACCGTTGCAATCTTTTGCTTGTACCTTCTATTGAGACTGCCAAGATTTTCGAGTCTGCCGGTATCAAAACTCCTAAATCTGTAGTGCATCTTGGGGTTGATACTGAAAAGTTCTGTCCCCCTGATAATAAGATTACTGCTAAGATACGGCTTGGCTTGAAACCTAACATGAAAGTGATAGGTTATGTTGGCAGGACAGGGCACGAGAAAGACCTTATCACACTTTACAGAGCATTTGTACAGCTCCAGAAACGCAGGAAAGACGTGGTGTTGTTGATCGTAGGACCAAAATCTCCTGATACTAAGGTTTTCGAGGACAAGAAAAACATCGTGGTGACAGGCCAGAAAGACGATGTTGTTCCATATCTGCAGGCAATGGACATCTATGTACTTCCAAGCCTGACTGAGACTACATCGCTTACAACACTTGAAGCAATGGCATGCGGACTTGCAGTAGTCTCTACAAAAGTAGGGTTTGTCAAGGACTATATCAAGGACAAGTACAACGGAATCCTTTTCCCGCAGCGAAACTCTTTTTCACTGCGCAAGAAACTTGAACGTCTTCTTGACAATGAACGTATCCGCGAGAAGTTAGGTGCAAACGCAAGGAAATTCGTTACTTTAAACTTCTCCTGGTCAAACACTATTAAGGATATAAAAGAAGTCCTCTCTCGTTTCTAAATCTTTTCGTTACGTTTTATATCTTAAGACTTGTAACCTGGCTTATGCCGTGTTCGTTCATTGAAACTCCGTAGAGGTTATCAGCTTCAGATATCATTGCGTCGTTATGCGAAACAACTATGTACTGCGCATAGTCGCAGTACTTCCGTATAAGTTTAGCCAGTTTTTCTGAATTATGCTTGTCAAGAGCAGCATCAACCTCGTCAAGTACATAGAATGAATGCGGTTCATGCTCCTGTATCGCGAATATGAACGCAAGAGCAGTCAAGGTTTTCTCCCCGCCTGATAAGCTTCTTATGTCAAGGTACTTTTTGCCACTTATCTTTACTTTGATGCTTAGCCCGCCTTCAAACGGATTCTTTGGGTTCTCAAGTTCAAGATACGCTGTCCCTTTTCTTGACAGTGTTACGAATATGTTTTCGAATTTCTCTCCGACAGCGTTAAGTGTGCGCATGAAAAGTTCAGTCTTTTTAGTCTCAATCTCCATTATCAGCGCTTCAACATCTTCCTTTTCTTTCATCAATGTTTCCTTTTTCTCGACAAGCGCGTTATACTCTTTCTCTATCTCGCTGTAAACCTCAAGAGCCCGCATGTTGACAGCTCCAAGATTGCTCATCATCCTCTCGAACTTATCAATCTCCTGCTTAAGCACCTGTACATCTTTCTTAAGGTTAAGCTTTACACCTTCATACTGCTTAAACTCCTGGTACAGTCCTGCAAGCTCTGCCTTGAACTTTGCAAGTTCAAGAGAGTATGTGTTCATCTTTATCTCTGCACTCCTTGAAGTGTCCCTTATCTTTTCAATCGACCTGTCGATTTTGTTAATCTCGTCATTAATCTTTGACCGCTGGTTGAACATCGCTTTATACTTTGCATAGAACTGCGCAGATTTCTTTTCTTTATCTTTTAGTTCACTCTCGAACTTTTTAATCTTCTCTGCCAAAGCCTTTATCTCAATATTGAACTTGTCCTTTTCCTTGCTGATCTGTTTAAGGACCTCTGTAATCTTTTCGCTTTCAGGACTTATCATCTTAACTTGGGTATCAAAATTCTTAAGCTCAGAATCTATCTGGATGATACGTTCCTTGACCTGCGTCTTTTTCTCTTCAAAGGCATTAAACTCTGCTACAAGCCTTGGATTTCTTAACTGCGATATTTTCTCTCTTAGCCCCTGTCTCTTGATCTTATTCTGTGCAAGCGCCCTATTTACCTCAGAAATCTGTTCAATGATCGAGTCAAGCTCTTTATCGGTCTTCTCAAGCATCTCCTGCATATCCTTTTTCTGTTTCTGTGACGCCCCCATATCTCCCGAGTCAAGGTGCAGAGTTTTTTCTAGTGTTATTATCTCAGCCTCAAGTTCAGCCTTCTCTTTTCTTAGCTTTACTATCAGCTCCTCGTTCTCGTGCCTGCGACTTTCAAGCGACTTGATAAGCGTGCTAGCGTCGTTGATTGTATCATTGCACTGTTCAATGTCTTTTACAACTTCATTTTCTTTAAACCCAAGACCTTTACCTTTTCTTAACCTGTAACCGCCTTTCATGACCCCGCTCTGGTCTGCCAGGTCTCCGTCAAGAGTGACCATCTTAGCGCTTCCAATACCCAGCCTTCTCGCCACGTCGATGTTGTCCACAACCAAGGTTCCTCCGAACACATAGGTGAACACTTTCTTGAACTTAGGCTCGAAATCTATGAGGTCTATTGCAAGGCCGTGGCAGCCTTTAGCGCTCTGAAGATTCTTTGGTACATCTCCAGTCTTTGCCTTTATCTTGTTCATTGGTATGAACGCAGCAATCCCTAGCTTTCTCTCTTTAAGGAACTTTATACACTGCGCTGCCACTTTATCATCTTCAACAACTACAAACTTAATCTTGTTTCCTGCGGCAACCTCGAGCGCTGTAGAATATTTGCTTGACACGTTTCCAAGCTCAGATACTGTTCCATAGATTCCTGGAATCTTCTTCTTTAGCTCAAGCACTTTTCTTATCGACTGTTCAGCTGCAACATTCTCCCTTGCAGCCATGTTCCTTGCCTCTAGCTTTGCAAGTTTTTCCTCGCTGGCCATCAACCGCTTTCTTGCACTTCCCAGATTTCCGGAAATTTCAGAATCTTCGTTAAGTCTTTTGTTAAGTTCAAGAGTCGCTTTTTTGAAAAGCTCTTTCTTGTTTTTTAATTCAGTCACTTGGCTCTTGTGCTCTTTCTCCACCTCAAGAACCTTATTGATTTTTTCATCCATATTGGAAATTTGAATCTCCAACCTATCCTTCTCCCTTAGAAAGTTCTGCTGTCTCTCTCTTAACTCAGCTATACTGTTCTGTTTATCTTCAGCTTCTTTATCAATATCTTCAATATCTTTCTCGATCTCTGTAACATTGTCCATGTCATTCTTTTTCTTGAACTTTGCAATCTGTTCCTCTATAATCTTCAACTCTTTTTCCTTTTCAACCTTTTGCTTCTCAAGAGCCTTCTTTTCCTCAAGTATATCATTTACTTTCTCCCCAGACTCTTTATGCTCCTTGTTTAGCTGCTTCTCCCGTTCATTAATCCTTTCAATCTCTGTCCTGCAGTTCTCTATCCTTGTCTTGTCTGTCGCAAGCTCAACTTTAAGGTTCTCGACTTGCTTGTGAAGACTTACCTGCTCTTTCTCTCCTTTAATCTCTATCTCTTTAGAGATTGTATCAATCTCTTGCTTTTTAGCTTCAATGTGTGATTTAAATTCTTTGATCTTTGCCTCGCTTTTATCGAGCACAGATTTATGCTCGCCAACCTTTTTCTCTATATCTGCGCTTACCTTCTCCTTGTCTTTTATCTGCAGGCTTAGGTAAGATGCTTTATTAACATCAATATTCTCCTTTAACTCTTTGAACTTCAAAGCTTGGTCACGGTCTTTCCTTAGCTCTCTTAGGTAAGTCCTTCTCTCAGTCAGCACAATATCTGCTTCGTTTAGTTTCTCGTCCACCTTTGCAAGTTCGTTAGTAGCTTTCCTTTTCTTTTCTTCATACCCTGATATGCCTGATATCTCTTCAACAATCTGCCTTCTTTCTACTGACGGCATCTCTACAAACCTGACAATATCTCCTTGGAGTATCAGGTTAAAACCGTCAGGGTCGATCTTTGCAAGGTTCAGCATGTCAAGAACCTGGGTCCTTGTAACCTTATTATCATTAATCCTGTACACAGACGACCCGTTCTGCTTAATCTTCCTGCTTACCTTAACCTCGTTAGTATCCTCAGGAAATATCTTTTTAGAATTGTCAAAGTATATAGAAACCTCTCCGAACTTTGCAGGCTCCTTTTTCTTGCCTCCGTTATATATCAGGTTAGCTGATTTCTCAGCACGCATAGCTTTAGCAGAGCTTCTTCCAAGTACAAAGCAGAGGGCATCGCCTACATTACTCTTTCCAGAGCCGTTCGGACCCAAGATACAGTTAAAATTTTCTCCGAATAACAGCTCTGTCTTTTTTGCAAAGCTCTTGAACCCGAGCATCTGCATTTTTGTAATTCTCGTCATTACTAATATCCCCTCATAGGCCTATTCTTATATAAATAAACATGAGAATTCTTTAAAAAGGTTTTGATTTTGGTTTATAAACCTAGAACAGGTATTTTCTTACATTTTTAAAGCCAATCTTTGCTATTTTGCTTAGGTCAAACCCTGTCTTAGCCACCCTCTCCAGGGCATCGCTCACCTGGCTAGATCCTTTAGGTACTTGAAATCCAACCCGTTTACTAATCTTCTGCAGTTGTTTAAGGGCAGCATCCCTTGCAAGTATTGAAGCAGCTGCAACCTCAACATACTTTTGTTCAGCTTTAGTCTCTTGTTTTCCATGAACATTACAGCCAGGGTACTTATCAACCACAATAAGGTTAGCCGGTTTTAACTCTTTGATAGCTTTGAAGTGCAGTTCATTAAGGAGCTTTGTAACATTATCATACTTATTATATTCATAAGGCAATAAGCTTATAACTTTGTACTTTGCGACCTTCTTGATACGTTCTGCAATCACCCTTATTTCATAATCTTTTA
>JAHWHD010000064.1 GCA_019323525.1 Candidatus Woesearchaeota archaeon | reverse complement strand
TTGTTGGAGGTGCATTAGTAGAAGGTGGAACAGAAGCGACGCAACAGTTGTTCGAAATAGGAGAAAAATATGCAGTAAATAAAATTGTTGGATCAGATAAGGAGCCAGGATTTGAATACTTTAAAGATGTTCCAGATATAACTACAGCTGATGGATTAAAAAAAGCATTTAAAATAGCAGGAACAGATTTTTATTATGGAGCACTTGGGGGTCTATTGATGTCTGGCGGTGTAAATGCATACCAAACAAAAAAACAAAATAGTTTTAATAAAAGAACAGATAAAGAGTTTGAAGCATTTTATGACTCAATGACTGACGACAAACTTAGAAAGTTAAATATATTAAACACCAAGATAAAATTAAAAAATGGTGAAATAACAAAAGAAGAGGCAAAAGAAACAATAGACGCAATAAATAGTAGTGCTCAAAAGTTAAAGTCTTTAAATCCAAATTTATCATTAAGGGACAAGAAGGATGCGTTTAATCTAATGCTTGAAAGAGAAAGATTAGAACAAGAGAAAGCTCCATTAGATGTAGCTATGCAGGCCCCATATAATGAAAGAATAACTAATATTAATAACGAACTAAAAACCATATCAGAAAATGCCGTTAAAGAAAGCACAAAACCAGTCGAAGAAGTCCCAGCAGAAGGCGGTGGCATACAACGTGAGAGAGTTGATGAAGGACAACTTGAAGTCGGGCAAAGAGAAGGGGCAGTCGGGCAAGCCGCGCAGCAAGAAGCAGATCTTGGCAATCGCCCTGTCGAAGGCAGGGGTGTCCAAGAAGAAACGAGGGTAACAAGACAAGTAGTAAATAGACCTGCAGTACTGTCTGAGTTTGGAGGTAAAACTTTTGATACGCCACTTAAAGGAGATGTGTATGTAGAAGGCCAGCAAGTAGTATTTGAAGATCGATCTACAGGAAGAATATATGAACTCGGGAATGTGGATGAGGTCATGGATACTCAGGTTCCTGGTCTTAGTGTAGAGCAAGAGCGTGTATCAATAACTCCAGAAGGAAAGGTATCTATAGAAGGAGGCAATTGGAATATTCAGTCTGAACTTCCTACACAAGGTATTGAGTACAATCCAGCAGGAGAAGTTATGACAGTATCGTTGAAGGATGATGCTGGAAATACAAAAATGTTCAAGGGTCAAGATGCTGTAGATATCGCTTATCAGATAGAACTACAGAAATATCAGACGGAAGAACAACAGCAATTTATTAATGATTTATTAGAGCAAGATGAAGAGTTCCAAGCAGCCACAGAAAATATCAAACCTGCAGAAGTTGCAGCAGTTGTCCAAGAAGAAGCAGCTACAGATATTGTACCGACTGAGCCAGCAGCAGTCCAAGAAGCAGTAGTTGAACAACCTGTAGCCGAGGAGGTAGAGCGTTTAGGAAAGCTATTAGAAGGTACGGACGAACAGATTAATGAACAAGTTGGCAAATTAAAAGTATCAAAGGACAACAATAAGGTAGCTCAGTCTATAGCAAATGCTGCAAAATCAATAGCTAAAATTTTGCCTGACGTTAAATTTGTTGTTCATGATACCGATGAGTCATATCGTAAGGCTACTGGTGAGCAGAATAGAAAACAATCTACAGCTGGAGAATACAATCCAAAGACAAGGACTATACATATCAATGGAACAAAGGCTAACAATAGAACGGCAGCTCATGAGGTATTTCATGCTGTAATTCTTAATGGAGTCAAGAATGATGTTGAAGCAGCAAGATTAACAAAAGCAATGATTGATGCTGTAAGAAAGTCATTGGTAAATGTTGATGGAGCAGGTGAGGTGATATCATACCTAAATGATTTTGCGTCTAACTATGAAGAAAATATTCAGAATGAAGAAAAGTTAGCTGAATTGTTTGCTATACTTTCAGATAACTATGCTACTCTTCCTGCTCCTGCTCAAAGTCTTATCAGAAGATTTTTGGATAGAATTGCAAAGATGTTTGGATTGAAGCCACTTACTGACAGAGAGGTTATTGACTTTATGAATGTAGTGTCTCAGAAGGTTGCTCGTGGAGAAGAGATACAGGCTAGAGAAATTCCTGGAATAAGCAGAAGTAAAATAAAAGA
>JAHWHD010000063.1 GCA_019323525.1 Candidatus Woesearchaeota archaeon | reverse complement strand
TGTAGCTACAAAGGAGACAGAGGGTTATGATAAAGAAGTAGAAAGGATCAGTCTGATAATCAAGAATCAGAAGAATACTTTGGTTTCGTTGCAGGAGAAGGAGAACGATGCACGAGAAAAAGCAGAATTGATATATTCTAATTATCAAACAGTAAAAGAGTTGCTGCAGCAGATAAACGACGCCATCAATAAGCATGGCTGGGATAAAGTTAAAGAACGATTAAAGGGCCATAACATTATTAAAGATCTTAATCCTAAAGATAAAACCGTGGTGGTCGAATTATGAATGTTTTTATGAATAGGTATAATGAATGGCTTGGCAAAGATTTCGATGGTCTAGAGAATGTTGAGGAGTTGCCTGTTTCTATACGCGTCAATACTTTGAAGATTAAAGAGAGGGATCTGATAAGGCGGTTGGAGAAAAAAGGGGTTAAGCTTGAGAAGGTCAAGTTTGCTAAGTTTGGTTACAAGATATTAAAAAGCGATTTTTCGCTGGGAGCGGCAAACGAGTTCTTGCAAGGTTATTATTACATCCAGGAAGCAGCTTCTCAGTACCCTGTACAGTTGCTTGACCCTCAGCCTGGCGAAGTTGTTCTAGACATGGCTGCTGCTCCAGGCGGTAAGACAACGCAGATTGCGCAGTGGATGAAGAATATAGGTGTAGTAGTTGCGCTTGACCTAAAAACAAAGAGGTTGGAAGCTCTTAGGAATAATTGTTCTAGGCTGGGAGCTGAGAACATTTTGATATACAATAAAGATGCGCGTTATGTTGAGGACCTTGATATGAAATTTGACAGGGTTCTTCTAGATGCTCCTTGTTCTGGGAATTTTGTAACAGAAAAAGAATGGTTTGCCAAACGGAAGATTTCGGATTTTGCAGAGATGGCAAAGCTCCAGAAACAATTGCTTATGGCTGGCTTGAATGTGCTTAAGAAAAATGGGGTCTTGGTTTATTCCACGTGCAGCCTTGAAAGAGAAGAGGATGAAGAGATTATTGAGTGGTTGAAAGAGGGTACGAAATTAAAGGTTCTTGAGCAAAAGAAGTTCTGGCCGCATATTGATGCGACTCAGGGTTTTTTCGTATGTATGGTGAAGAAGTTATGATTCCAGTATATCGTGTTACGGTTCCGGGATATAAAATCAAGAAGTTCAAAAAGGCTTCGAAGGAAATTGATTATGCTGGAACTCCTTGGTTTAACATTAAAATTCCAAAGATATATTGGGATAATAAACCAGATTTTGAAAAGATTGGCGCTAAAATTGATGCTTGCTTAAAAAAGCATTTTCTTGGCAGGAAGGTTACGATAAGAGTTCTAGGATCAGAGGAACACAACGGAAAGTCTGTTGATGATTTGATTAAAATAATCAAGAGATTGGGCCATGACAGATATGACCCTAAAATAAAAGGCGATAGGTATGAAAATATCGAATCTAAGCATATTGATTTTTTTGCTCTGGACTTTAAAGTTATGGAACGAGGAGAATATTTCAAGCATTTTATCGAGCCGTTCTATTTCTGGCCTATTGCTGATAGGGGTAAGCCGATAAGAATAGATATTGCTATAATCTATGATTTATCCAAATTGAAAAGGGTTGAACATAGGTATAAAGGTAGAGAGAAAGAATTGAAAAAAGATGGTTTTATGTTCAAGGATCCAGAACATAAGAAAGAGGCAATTCTTGGGATAATTAAGATATTGTAGAGCATATAAATCAATAAAAACATCCCTAAGTCTTCTAGCTATATGGTTAAGAATTATGTTACTTATAACGTCGGGAGTGTTTTTCTTGGGGAAGACCCCATCACATGTCTGAAAGTAGATTTTCCAAAAAGGGATAACCCATTGCTAAATCGGGAAGCTTTTGTGGCAACACTTTATGAGCTAGCAGATCAGGCAAATGCTGCAATCTATGCTGCTTTACATCACCAGGAGTATTATGAAAGAAGATCTTCGAAGGGGCTTCCTACAAAGGACGTCCCTGGATTTGTTGTACCTTATTTTAGGACACAGGATCAATTTGCTGCGAATAACTCAATAGGGATTGTCCAAAAGCTTGAGCTGGTTTTTTCTTCTTATTGTGCTATGCTTAATTGGTGGTTGGATGCTTTTGATTATACTCCTGAGGAACTTAGGAGATTGGGAAAGGCTAATCTGGCTGATACTTTTTTGATAAGCCACAAGGCTTGGCTAGGACTACAGATTCCATGGCGCCATCTAATGCGCGGTTTTATGGACACTGTAGAAGAATTTGAGGTTTCTGCTGGTTTCTATAACAGGGGAAAAACAGAGGCTGAAGTTAGTAATGACGGTGTGAAGTTTGAGAAACTTCCAACTAAAAATTCAAATGATGAGTTAGATTCTGTCAGAATGCGCGCAGTCTCTGCAAGGTTTGATTCGTTTAGAGATGTTGGTAAAAAATGTGATTCTAATAATTGGGTGCCTGGTGGTGCTGGTAACTTGACTGAACGTCTGGACAATGGAATGATGTTAGTTACAGGGTCTGGCTGTGAACTTGGAGATTTAAAGCGCGAAGATTTAGTTTTGGTTGAACATTCCGACCTTGAAAAAGGCGGTGTAGCGTACTTGGATAAAGGCGTAAAACCTACTTCAGAGACTTTGTTGCACGCAAGGTTATATGAAGTTCGTCCTGATTTCAAAGCCATTGTTCACGCGCACGCTAAGGGTTTGACATTCTATACAAGGCCTTCACCAATTACTACTGGCCCTATATTTGATTACGGCACAAAAGAGCTGGCAGTTGATACTGCCTTATTTTTCGAGTGTTTGCCTGAGACGGATATTGCAATCATCAGAGGGCATGGCGTTGTTGCTGGAGGACATAGTTTAGATGATGCTCTAAGACTGATTTCTGATTTGGACCATTTTAGAAAAGAGGATCCTAACCATCTCCATTATGGGGTGTACAATTTCTGGACACACCTGTATAAGTATTTAGCT
>JAHWHD010000062.1 GCA_019323525.1 Candidatus Woesearchaeota archaeon | reverse complement strand
GAAGAATCGCAGCAATGCCGCCGAGTCCGTGCAGTTTTTTTCCTGCGTCATGGTCAGTAGAGATTATGTGCACTGAACCATTGACAGACTCGACAGTCTTAAGCAAGATTTCTAGTTTTCCATAAGTGTTTTTTTCTCGAGCATCTTTAATGTACTTGTCTGTTATGAGTAATGTTTTGACGGCGCCAAGCTCGACAGCAGATTGTGTCTGTTTTGCTCCGTATGTTGATAACCCATCTTTTGAAATTTCTTGCAATAGGTCCTCTACAAGATTTACCTCTTTTGCAATCCTGTCTTTAGACAGGACTGTCTGGACCTCGGGCCGTCTAAGAACTTCGTTGATTGCTGGTTCTGAAACAGAGGAACATGTAGCGAGCACTATCTTTTTCTTTAGCGATTGGTCTTTGACCAATTTCATAAGGTCTTCTTTCCAGAAAGCAGGAGATGCAAGAATGATATTTGATATTTTGTAGCGGTTAGAGTATTCTGTCAAAAGATTGATTATCTCTTGGAAAAATGAGCCTTTTGGCTTTACTCGTTCATCCTTCTTCTGAACCTCTCCAGATATGCTTGAAAGGATCTGATAACCATATTTTTTGGATAATGCGAAGTAAGCGTCCTCCCTGTCAAAAATACATATCAGTATAGGAGGAACCTTTGCTTGGAATGACTCGTTTAGTTTGTCGAGCTGGTATTTTAACCAGGATTCTTTCTTGATTGTTAGAATGGAGTTAGGCTCGACATTGAATGTATGGTAACTTCCGAGTGCTATATCATCTGGGCCTTGGGTTATCTTACCTGAAACCCTTAAAATGTTAGAATATGGGTGGAACTCTATCTTTTCTACCTTGAGTTCAATGAAAATCTGTTTCTTTGTAACCTTTGTTGAACGCTCGCCTTCTTTTCCAAGCTTGATCTTTCTAAGGGTCTTGCCTTTAACAAAATCTCCAATATCGATTATGTTGCTTAAGTACCAGAGATCATCAAGTGTTTCAACCTGCAATTTTGCTTCTGCTTTCTTGAGGTTTAGGCTTATCCGTTTCATATATAAAAAAGAAAAACATTTATATATAAAGGTATTTATTTAATACCTAAAAAATAGGTGATAATCCATGGATTTCAGAATATTTGCTAGAAGTAAAAAGGGTGCAGTTCCTGAAGTTAGTGCGTCTGCTGCTGCCACCTTAGTTGCTGTAATCGGCATTGCAATAGTTATGTATATTGTTCTCATACCTCCAGAAGCTAGGCAAGAGCTGTTGGGAGATTCTCCTTACTCGCCATTGCCAGGCCAGGTAAGTCCTAGCCAAGAACAGGTAGACAGAGTTTTGCTAAACAAAACCTTGGTTCTTGAAAATGTGGGAGAGGTCGCTTATATAAAACAAAGACAAATAGAGCACAATGTGCCTGCTGTAAATCTCTATACAAGAACTGCTGGGAAGTTAATTAAAGAAGTTAATTCGTTGTACGTTAAAAAGGGTTTATTCTCTGAAGAGTTTAAAACAATGGAGTTTGATGTAAAAGATGTGGATAATACAGAGAATGTTCTTTTGAATTTTTTGGTTAATGAAGGTGAAGGAAGGTTAATCATAAAATTAAACGGAGAAGAGATTTTTAACAATGAAATTCCGACAATAAATATAAAACCCATACAAATAAGCAAAAACCTATTAGGAAATCAGAACGTGTTAGAGTTCCAAGTAGAAGATCCTGGTTTTTTGTTCTGGAAGGTAAATGAATATAATCTTGAGAAGATAACAATTACAGGAGATATTACAGATATAAGTAAGAGAGAGGCGTCTGGCCTCTTCTATGTAGAGCCTGAAGAGAGGGATAATGCTGAGAAGGTTACTTTGCAGTTTTATCCTGACTGTGACATTAAGAAAGTTGGTAGATTAAGCGTTAAACTAAACCAGAGAGAGATATATGCAGGAATACCTGACTGTAATGTCCTTAACAAACAAGATTTTTCATCCTCGTATCTTGAGACAGGCAACAATGTCTTGACATTGTTCGCTGAGACCGGCGATTATTACATAGACAACATCAAAGTAGATGTAGAGCTTGAAGAGCCTGAAGATTACATATATTATTTCAATCTCGATGAGGATTATTTTTACAAGGTTGGTGACAAAGAGCCTGTGTGCGGAGACATTGACAATATCTGTCCTGATGACTGCGACCCTGACCTTGACAAGGACTGTTGTTTTGAAGCAAGTGACAAGAATTTCTGGTGTGATATCACACCGAGCGAGACCGATGATAGGTGCGTAGGTTCAGTCACATTTGACAGGTGTAAGCTTTGTTCAAGCGGGTATGAGGATAAAGATCGGGATATAGCAGAGGCGTGTAAGAACTTGTGCGGAGATGATAATGATGGTGTGTGCCCTATAGGTTGTACTAAGTTCGCTGACAAGGACTGTTGTTATGCAAGTGCTACAAATTATTGGTGCGATGATGTTCCTAAAGAGACTGGCGTGCAAGGAGTCTGTAGAGAGAGTGTTAGCAGGGATGAGTGTGGTTACTGCGATTATGAAAACAAGGAAGGGCAGAGTCCAGGATGTCCAGTTGAACGTGCTGATGAAGATGTTGAATATACGCTGAAAAGCAAGTATGATATTGATCTTAAGCTGGAGTTTGTGAATGGGGAGAACAAGAAAGGGGAGATTGTAGTCAATGATAACAAGTTTTTCTTTGACACTAAAGAAGACAGTTATGAACGGAATCTTGACCTGTTTGTTGAACCGAATTTTAATTCAGTTAAACTGATTCCAAAATCAAGCATGGATGTAAAACAGTTAGAAGTGAAACTAAAAGAGAGGTGATTATTTTTCTTTTTTGAAAGATTTTGAAGATGGTTGAT
>JAHWHD010000061.1 GCA_019323525.1 Candidatus Woesearchaeota archaeon | reverse complement strand
TGAAGAAAGAAGTAACTGGGAAATGGGGTGCTAAACTTCCTTGGATATGGTATTATCTTTTGAACTTCTTGCGTATACTTGGACTTTTAAGTGCGGGTATTGGAATGGCCAACTTGCTTCCAATCAGTATATTTGATGGCGGAAGGATGTTTAGGATATTCTCAGACTATGCTTTTAAGAAAAAGGCGTTTGTTGTTTCTGCTTATGTTAGTTCATTGTTCATTTTCTTGTTACTGTTCAATATAGCGGTCCCATTCCTTAGGTTAATTTTTTAAATAAACTTATTCTATGCCAAAATATGATATCTATAATACTTGTTGAGCCTGAGACTCCTGGGAATATAGGTGCAGTTGCAAGGGTCATGAAAAACTTTGATTTTGTACAGCTTGTTCTTGTTAATCCTAAGTGCGATTATCTTGACCTTGAGGCAGAAAAGAGGGCAAAACATGCTGAGGATATTGTGAGAAGTGCTAGAGTGGTTGATGATCTTGATGGTTATGATTATCTGATTGCAACAACATCTAAGATGGGGACTGACTATAATATCCCAAGGAGCTCTCTTACGCCTTCTGAGTTTGCAAGCCTAATAAAGGATAAGGATGCAAATATTGGAATCGTATTTGGAAGAGAGAGCGCAGGCCTTACAAATGATGAAATCTCTAAGTGTGATTATTGTGTCGCGATTCCTTCATCTAGGAATTATCCTGCATTAAACTTAAGCCATAGTGTTGGGATTATACTGTATGAACTTTACAAGATCATAGGTGTTGAAAAGATAACAGATCATTTTGTAGCTATTTCAGGAGATGAGAAGCGGCAGATGCTTAAGCTTCTTGAGCAAGTCCTGGATAGGCTTGAGTTTGCCACAGAAGAGAAAAAAGAGACTCAAAGGCTTGTCTGGAAACATATATTCGGTAAAGCCATGTTAACAAAACGAGAATCATTTGCTGTGATGGGTTTTCTAAAGAAGTTGTTATGAATTTACTCTTTTACGTTTTTAGAGTCAAGAAAATCTTTTACCCTGTTGTCCATTTTTGGGATCGCTTTATCGCCAAGAGCGTAGTACGTCTTCTCTGCTTCGTCTCCCCAGCTGTAATCGCCTTTCTCTGCTTTAACCGTGTTAACTTTTATCTCTCCGATTTCAACACCTTTTTTCAGGTGGTAGTAAATCGAACGCATTGTCACTTTAGGAAAGACCTCCCTGTAAACTTTATAGATATCATAGCCATAACCTTTTCCTAAGAAGTAAAGGATCTCGATTATGTTCTGCCGAATCTGAGATTTTACTGGTCTCCCCCGTCTTGCCATGCTGAAAATAAAATAGTCATGATTTATATACTTTTTGCTTATTACTTATATTTATGACGAAATACATTTTTCATCTATCTGGAGACAATATACCCCTTGCAAGATATGAGATATCTTGTGTTAAAGGGGTCAAGCCTAAGCTTGTCGATGACCTGTGTCTTGCTGAATTAAAAAGTCGTAAGGGTCTTGAAAGACTGGCATTCACGCACTCCTTTTACAGGTTGCTCTTTGTAAGTTCTAAAAGAGCTTTGAAGAAAAATATCGAGAGCTTTGATTGGGGTTCTGTCTGCAAGAAGGATTATAAGGTCTTCGTCAAAGGAAGTCTTGAGTTAACAGAACAGCAGATAGGAAGCATTATCTGGCACAGGCTTCAGAAACCAAAAGTAAATATAAAGAATCCAAAAACAACTCTTGTATTTTTTATTAGGGACAAGGTGTATGCTTGCTTGTTTTTAGGTGATACTGATAAATCTTATCTTAAACGAAACCCTAGCACTTTGCCTGGACTGCATCCTAGTGCTATGAAACCAAAACTTGCAAGAGCAATGGTTAATCTTACTGGAGCAAAAAGCGGTGTTTTGTTTGACCCTTTTTGTGGAGCTGGCGGTCTGCTTATAGAGGCAGCTTTCCTCGGTTTCAAGCCAGTAGGATATGATATTGACTATAGAATGTTGGAGAAGGCAAGGATTAATTTCAAGCATTTCAAAATAAATGATTTTGTACTTCTGCAGAAAGATGCACTTTCATTGAACAGCAGAATCAGGTATCTAGTTACTGATCTTCCTTACGGTGTTGGCACAAAGAGCCAGCATATTGAGAAACTTTATCTCCGATTCCTTAAACTTTTGGATGGGTTGTTGATTAAACGGGCTGTAATAGGGTTTCCTACGTTTGTAGATTTTGACGTCCTTATCAAGAAAACACGTTTGAAAGTTATCAAAAAGTTCTCTTATTATATTCACAAAAGGTTCTCAAAAGAGATTGTTGTCCTAGAAAAGGACCCTGTCGCCTAGTTTATACTCTTGGCCAGCAGGCAGTTCAATTACGAATCTTGCAGGTTTTTTTGGTGTATAGAAACTAAAAGGCTTGAAATTGCTCTTGATCTCAATAATCTCCTTGTCCTTGTTCAAGAATAACACATCTATGCTATAAAAAACAAAAAGCATGTGTAGCGGTACGATTGAATCCTTTCCAAAGACAAATACAAGGGCCAGGTCTTTTTTTCTTGAAAACATAAGGCCGAGAAACTTAGAGAATTGGCTCCTACAAATCTTCGTATTATGGGTGATAGTCTTGTTGTTAATCTTAAGCATATATAATAAAAAATCAGAACTCGTATTTATTCCTTTTTCTTTGTCCCATCGATTCTTTGGAAATATTTTTCCTCAGGCTTCTTTTTCTGGTATGTTTTCTTTTGCTTTTGCTCAGGGAGTTCTTCTACAAAGAATCCAGCGAATTTCTTGAATAGGCCTGGCTTTGATTCTGTTTTTTTCTCAGTTGTTTTAGTTTCTTCTACTGCTTTTTGCGCTTTCTGTTGTTGCGCCTGTTTTTTTTCATCTAACATCCTTTCTTGCTCCTTTAATCTCTCTTCATCCCTTCTCTGTTTTTCTTTTTCCTTTCTTTCCTGTTCTCTCTTCTTCTGGAGTTCCTTCTCGAGACGCTCTCGTTCTTTTTTTTCCAGTAACTTCTTTTTCTGAGCCTCTCTTATTGCAGCAGCTTTTTTCTTTTGCTCTTCTTTTCTAAGCCTCTCTTTCTCTTTTTTCTCTTGCTGCTTCTTTTTTATCTCTTCTTTTCTTTTTCTGTCTTTTTCCTTTCTCATAAGTTCTTTTCTTTTTTGCTCTTCTCTCTTTGATCGCTGTTTTTCTTTCTTTTCTTCTTCCTTCTTTCGCAGCTCTTCTTTTTTACGTTCCTCTAGGTTTTTCTTTTTATCTTCTTTTTCGTTTTTTTTCTTGCTTTCCTTGTCTTCTTCAAGGAAGAAGTCAGCTATCTTGTCAAAGAATCCTTTCTTGCCAGCTGTTTTCTTTTGTTCTTTCTTCTCTTCTCTCTTATGCTCTTTCTTGAGAAGCTTGTCCTTTTTACCATTACTCTTAAGAATCTTGTTGTTCTGTTTCTGGGTGCTTACAATGAGTTTATAGTTTGAGTGTGCATCATCTTTTACATCTTTTATGTCTTTCTTGACCCTATCTATCTCGTCCTTAGACGAAAGGTTCTTGAGAGCGTCCTTTAGCTCTACAAACTCTTTCTTAAGACTATCAATCTCTTCTTTTGAGATCAGCCTTTTCAAGTCTGACTTTAGCTTGCTGAGCTCCTTCTCTAAAGCTTGGTTGTCTTCACGATACGAGACGTCTTTCTCAAGTTCTGAAATGAGTTTTCTGGTGTTTTTGATCTTATCTTCAACTGACTTCTCAAAATCGTCGCGCCGGTTTCTTTCCCTTAGTTCAAAAGAGTTGAATGCCATCTTTGATGCGGCAGAATCTGAATATCTCTTTGCTTTCCCTGATAATGCATCAAGTTGCTTCTGGAATGATTTTTCGAGATCGTCAATCTCTTTCCTGAACTCCTTTATCTCAGTGTTAAGTTCCTTATCAAACTCCTTTCTTGCTACAAAATTGTTATCATAGTATTTTTCTTGTTTTTCAATATCTTTCTTTGAAGAGCCGAGTTCTTTAAGTTCTTTGAACTGTTTTTCAAGCTTCTTAATCTCAGATAACTTTTTCTCAATCAAATTGATTGTGTTGTTGAACTCGGATTTTGTTACAAGCTTTTTCTTGATATCTTCTATATCAGCATCAACCTCATCGTAAAGGTCAATGTCCTTATTGAGCACTGACATCCTCTTTGACATGCTAGAAATCTGTTTTTCATTAGTCTCGACCTTCTTGGCCAAGGCAGGAACATCTTTAGTTAGAGTTTGAGCATCTTTTTCAAGTTCTGATATAAGTCTCTCGTTAGTTTCGTTTCTTTTGAATAAATCTGGAAGCTCTTTAGTGGCTTTCTTCAGATTTTCGATATCTTTATTGGTCTTGTTTATGCTCTTGACGAACAGGCTGAGTTTTGTGATGTCCTTATCAATCGTACTAAGCTCATCATCAAACTCTTTGAATGTTACAAGTTCCCTGATTTTCTTGTAGAATTCTGACTTGATTGATTTAGTCTCTGTATCGAGTTCTTGCTTGAGCCTCTTGGAATTATTAACAATATTTGTCTTGATGTTTCTGAGCTGCACATCCATCTCGTCAACAATGTTTAAATCAGAATCAAATGATTTTAGTTCTTGCCGTAGGCTCTCGATATTCTTTTCCTGGTTCTTTACCTTATTAGTTATTGCGATTCTAGTAAGATGTCCTTGCTTGAACTGGTCGATATCCTTTACCTGATTCTTGAAGTATGTAAGCACTTTCTTTATGGTGGATATCTCTTTGTGCAGTTTTGACAGGTCTTTGTCAACAAAATTGAATTCTTTATCAAAATCTTCAGATTTAATGTACTGCTTGAACGTCTTCTTGATATTCTTGGCAAGGACTTTGAGTTCTTTCTCGAGCTTTTTCCTGGCTTTATCCTGTTTCTGCAGATCATCTTTAAGTGTGAGAATCTTGTCATAACGTTTTTCCAGGTTGGCGATAGAAGAATCGAACCCGTCGAGTCTTTTTATTGTCTCTTTCTTATCTTGTGCAGACTTCTCTTCAAAATCTGTTTTGAATGAGCGAAGCTCTTCTACATCTTCCTTTACATGACCGAATGAATTCTTAAGGTTTTTGTCAAGCTTAATAAGAATGTGATTCCTTTGCGTTATAATCTCTCGATTAGAGCGTTTTAGTTCTTCTATATCGTTCCTTACGGCTGCAAACGATTCTTTTAGATTGTGTTCTACCTTTCTGATACTAGGCATAAGTGATTCCCCCAAACAGTTATTACTACTCTGGAATAGCACAGCTTATATTTAAAGGTTTTGCAGAGGGTTTTGTCTCAATTTTGGGACGAAAATCAGTAAAAAATGATGGATGCATAACCGACTGCGTTGCTGTAGTCGTTCACTATATCGCCGGAGGTGTAGTATCTTAGAAGTTCTGCTTTCTGCGCGCCTAGATTTTTGCATAATTCTATCATAACAGCGATGTTTCTTGAGCCGCAGATCGTTGTTTTGGTATTCCTGATAAACTGTAGAAATGCTTCAGTATCAAATTTGTTAATGAATGAGATGGCTTTTTTATCAAGTTCATATAGGTTCTCCTTTACATCTCCCTTGAATGGTACAAAGCCATAGTTAGGGCCGTAGTGAGTGAAGTCAGATGAACAGATTATGCAGACTTTTTTCTTTGATTCGTTGATTATTCTGGAGATCCTCTCGGCTATAGCTTTATAGTTATTAGACGAAACCATTACAGCAACAATCTTGATGTCTCTCAGATGGTCTTTGTTGGATATTAACAGAAAAGGGAGCTGCACTTCTATTGAGTGTTCTTCATAGTGTGCTTTATTGTTCTCGTGAAGTGTACTGTTGTCAATGAGCTTCTTTGCAAGGTACTTATCAGTCTTTACAATTCCTAGCGGAGTAAGCCAGTCTTCTGTAGAAACGCAATCCTCGCCAATACCTGAATGGTCATTGCCCAGTATGATGAATATCTGTGGAAACTCTGATTCAGCAATCTCCTTATATGCCCATGCAGCGCATTGGCCTGAGTATTGGTACCCTGCATGCGGCACGATTGCACCAGCAATCTTTTTCTCAGTTCTTTTTGAAGGAAGGCTTCCAGGACCCAGCTTGCCAATGAAGCAATCGTTTATTGACTTGTCAAGTTCTCCAAAGTCTGAAGGGTAAAAGCTTCCTGCTACAATTGGCGATCTCATGTTTGTATTCTTTATTTTTTGATTTATATATTTTGTTGTAACAACAACATTTATAAATCTCAGTTATTTAAATATCTCTAATGGAACCTAAAATAAAAGAGGATATACTTAAGATTCTGAATGAGACCTTAGACATTCTTGAGGTCAGGGAGGAGAAGGATATACTTGAACTTTCTGAAGTGAGTGATCATGTTATACATAATGCCTCGATATACCAAGATGAGGATTCCATCTCGATCGCTGTATTGATATATTCAGTCTATAAGGTTATTGAGAGGCCAGTTTATCTTGCAGAGAGTTATTATACTAAGATAACAGAGCTTTTGAAAGCTGCAAAGGATTATCTTGACAAGGATAATGTACAGAATTACAGGAAGGCGATATTACGGCTTTTCAGGCTAATTGGAGCGATCGACAGGAAGCTTAAGATGTATATCGAAGAGGTCGTGACAAAGGCCCGTATAAAGAAAGGTAGCAAGTTGTTCGAGCATGGCCTGTCGTTAGGAAAAGCAGCAGACCTTATGGGAATTTCGCAATGGGAATTGATGGAGTATATAGGACGTACGCATGTGTTTGAAAAAGAGATGTTTGTCGATGATGTCAAAGCAAGGCTTAGGTTTACGAGGAAGTTGTTCAAATGAGACGTTTAATATTTGATACAGGACCTGTAATAAATCTTACGTTAAACAATCTGCTGTGGTTGCTTGGAACCATGAACAAGAAGTTTAAAGGAGATTTTAGTATTACCCCTGGTGTTAAACGGGAGTTGATCGATAAGCCTCTCTCTTCAAAAAAGTTTAGTTTTGAGGCGTTGCAGCTGATCAGGGCTGTAAGAAAAAAGTATCTTTCAGTATTTGATGCTAAAGGTCTGCACGAACAAGCACTGCATCTAATGGGTATTGCCAATAATGTCTATTTTTATCATGATCGTCCACTGCAGATACTTCATTACGCAGAGATGGAGTCTCTTGTTGCTGCTTTAAAGTACAATGCAGATGCAATGGTTGTTGATGAGAGAACCTTAAGAGTAATAGTCGAGAAGCCTGAAGCTTTAGCAAGTCTATTAAGAAGAAGGCTGCATACGAATGTCAAGGTTGATAAGCAAAGCCTTAAACGGTTTAAGGATGAAGTAGGAAGTTTAAGGTTGATACGTTCTATCGAGCTTGTCACTGTTGCGTATGAGATGGGTCTTCTTGACTTGTATATTCCAAGTGAGATGGCAAACGGAAGAAGGAAGTTGCTAAGTTCTCTTCTATGGGCGTTCAAGTTAAACGGATCCGCAGTTACGAGAGAAGAAATAGACGAGATTTTGCGTTATGTAAAATCATAACCCTTTTACTCTTCTTAGATGTTCGATTGAAGGCACTTTGTCAACATTAGGTTGTACTGGATGATGTGCAGGAGCGGGTTTTGGTTTCTCTGAAGGAGATTCTTTTTTCCTGGAATTTTCTTCAGGTTCATTTGTGGGGGCTTTGATTTCTATGTACTCGTCATCATCTTTATCTTCTGTTTTTTGTATGATCTTTTCCTGTTTAGGATTTTCTGATGCAGACTTGAAACTCTGTTTTTGTATAATGTCCTCGAAAAGCTTGATAAGGGTGGGATTGCTGTGCGCTGTCTCCATCTCTTTTTTTAGAAGAAGTTCTACCTTGGCGCTTAGCTTGAGAGCGTTTAGCTGGCAGAAGTTTCTGAAATCGTCTATAATCTTGTCATCCATGTGCAACGTGAGGGCTTTTTTTGCCATGTCTATATCCTTTATCCCGGACTTTAAATATTTTGTTGTGAAATATAATACTGGCTTTTTAAATGAACAAAAAGGTTTATATAACTGAAAAAAGGTGTCTGGCTTATGAAAGGTCAGGTCATTTCTGGGGAGTTTGGAAAGATAGTTGTGAGGCAGAAGTCAGGTGAGCATCTTGAGATTGGAGAGCTTCTTGTAGCTGATAAGGTGCTTTTACAGGTCTATGAACTTGTTTTTGGTTCTCAGATATCGCAGCAGAATCTTGAGCTGATATCGGGCCTGCATATTGAAGAGCAGGCTGACCTGGAGTTCATGGATAGAGATTTAAGAAGTTACACTCTTGCTTTTCTAAAACCGTTAATCAATCTTAAGACTGAAAGTTCTTCAAAGATACTGCCTGATTTTTTCTCTACAGTCAGGGCTGTCACTAAACAGGACCTGGAGTTTCTAACAACACCAGTCAATCCTTTATACATAGGAAAGTTAAGGTCTGGAAGCAAGGTTCTTGATATTGACATATGCCTAAGAGGAGATTCTGTGTTCAGCCACCATATACTCATACCTGCACAGACAGGAAAAGGTAAGTCTAATCTTTGTTCTGTGCTGTTATGGAGCCAGGTTGATAAAGACTACTGCGGTATACTTGTTCTTGACCCGCATGACGAGTACTATGGCAGGAACAAGCTTGGGCTTAAGGACCATCCAAAGTCAGAGAAAGTAATCTATTATACCAAAAATCCGCCAGCAGGCGCAAGAACCCTTAAGATTAATCTAAATATCTTGAGGCCAAGCCATCTTAACGGAGTACTTAACCTCTCCCAGCCACAAAAAGACGCTCTTAACCTTTACTATAAAAATTATGGGAGCAGATGGATAGAGTCTGTGTTGATGGAGAAGCCTTTGAACGTAAACTTCCATGAAGGAACATTAGCAGTAATCAAAAGAAAGTTGATGTCTTTGCTTGACCTTGACTTTTCTGATAAGTTGTACTGTAAAGGTGTGTTCGATATTAATGCAGGGGAGACAACTGTGGCTGATATCTGCGCACAACTTGAAACAGGTAACACAGTAATCATAGATACATCTAATTTTTCAGGGGCAGTTGAAATCCTGGTAGGCTCAATAATTGTGAGCGAGGTCTTCAACAGGTATAAGCATTACAAGATCACAGGGGAGCTAAAGGATAAACCAGTTGTCTCTGTTGTACTGGAAGAGGCGCCAAGGGTTTTGGGTAAAGAGGTGCTTGAAGCAGGGCCTAATATATTTTCGACAATTGCCAGAGAGGGGCGTAAGTTCAAGGTTGGTTTGACAGCGATAACGCAGTTGCCCTCATTAATTCCCAGGCAGATACTTGCTAACATGAACACCAAGATAATTCTGGGTATTGAGATGGCTCCTGAAAGGCAGGCAATCATAGAAAGTGCAAGCCAGGACCTAAGCACCGACAACAGAAACATAGCTTCGCTTGATAAAGGAGAGGCAATAATCACATCAAACTTTGCAAGGTTTGCCACACCTGTCAAGATCCCTTTATTCGCGGAATTTGTCAAACTGTCTAGAGATTGTAGTGTAAAGAATAGTTTCCAGGGTGTTGGTCAATGAAGTTCGCCCATATTGCAGACTGTCACATAGGTTCATGGCGTGATCCTAAGTTAAGGGATGCTTCAACAATAGCTTTTCTTAGAGCAATGGATGTCTGTATCGAAAAAAAAGTGGATTTTATACTCATAGCGGGAGACCTGTTCAATACCTCTCTTCCTGCAATCGACAGGTTGAAAGAGGTTGTAATCAAGCTTCGCGAGTTGAAGGATAAAGAAGTGCCAGTTTACATAATCCCGGGAAGCCATGATTTTTCTCCATCCGGCAAGACCATGCTAGATGTTCTTGAAGAGGCACGGCTTTTTGTTAATGTTGTTAAAGGCGATGTCGTGGATGATAAATTGAAGCTTAAATTTACTGTTGATGCAAAGACTGGTGCAAAGATAACAGGGATGCTTGGAAAAAAAGGCATGCTTGAGAAAAATTATTACGAAAACCTTCATCTGGCAGAGCTGGAGAATGAACCTGGCTATAAGATCTTCATGTTTCATACAGCTATCTCTGAACTAAAACCAAAGGAGCTTGAAAAAATGGATTCGTCTCCTGTTTCGCTACTTCCAAAGGGTTTTGATTATTATGCAGGAGGTCATGTGCATATTGTCAAAGAACAGAGTTTGGAGGGTTATCAAAAGATAGTTTATCCTGGCGCCCTGTTTCCAAATAACTTCTCAGAGATTGAGAGGTTTGGCAATGGAGGGTTCTATATTGTTGAAGATGGAGAGTTGAGCTATGAACCTGTTGTAGTGCATAATGTTTTTAGTATATTTGTTGACTGCAACTATAAAATCCCAGAGCAGATCCAGTCAGATATTTTGGCCAAGATCAAGAATCAGGAGTTCAACAATACTATAGTGACAATAAGATTATCTGGGTTGCTGGACTCTGGGAAAGTTTCTGATATTGATTTTAAGGAGATATTTAAGCAGATCTACGACAAGTCAGCTTATTTTGTCATGAAGAACACTTCTGGCCTGAAAACAACTGATTTTGAAGAGATAAATGTTGAGTTAAGGAATGTGGAAGAACTAGAGCGTTCACTCATCAAGGAGCATAGCGGCAAGGTTGAGCTGAACGATGATGAGGCCGAGTTTACTTTGGCTGTTATGGGCGTCCTTGATACTGAGAAGGCAGAAGGAGAACGCATAGTTGATTTCCAGTCCAGAATAAAGAAAGATATCAATAGTTTACTTAAGGAGCCTCTCTAATGCTTTGCTTAGCTGCGCGTAAAGCTTTAGCGCGTCTTTCTCGAGCTTGAGTTTTGACTCGTCAGGAAGCTTGTCGTATGTATCCTTAGCTTCGTAGTAGAGGTGTTCTGCTTCGTTAAGGTTGCTGTTTTTTATTTGAGTGGCTGCTTTCCTAAGGTTTTTTCTCACCAGTTTTTCCTTGTCCTTTATGCTTGGGAAAAGTTCTTTGATGAGCTTTTTGCTTTTCTTGCCTGCGGCCTCTACATGCTGATTGACTTTTCTTTTTATCTTTCTATGGCTTTTTTTTAATGCTTTTTTTGTCTTGTTCTTTTGCCTAGAATGACGGATCTTGAGGCCGCGTACCTTGTTTAGCTTTATCAGCATCTCTTTATTCTCTTTCATTACATCCTTGCGTACTTTTGCTGCTGCTTCTTTGATGTCTTTAGGAGTCTTGTACAATCCGATCTTTCTGAGCAGTCTTCTTAGGTTATTGTCAAAAATTTTAATTGATTTGTCTTTCATTTTCTGCCTCTAAGGACTTTTTTCCTTTTTTGTTCGTCACGGAATATGCTATAGTACACAAATGTGATTACTGCAAGAAAAGTAGCGATCGCTATGATGAGGAGCCTAAGAAAACCTGAACATTGCGTGAACAAGAACAGGTAACAGTATAGTGCAAGCACAATGACTAAAAGCGGGGCGATTACTTTTACCTCTCTGTTTTGCTTGTGCTTCCTGTTAAGCACGTATAGGAATATGCCTGACAGCACTATCGTGAGCACAACAATTGAGTATTCTGGGGTTGTGCAACTTGTCTGCGCCTTATTTATTGACACCTCTTCAACAGCGTGCCCAGATATGCCTGTAGCGTCTTGTTTTTCAGAAACCACCACAGTTCCAAGCAAGATCACAACGAATATAGAAAATGCTATCAAAAGCGCAGATTCGAATTCCTCTTTTTTTGTTTTTTTCATTTCCTGCTATGTCTTAAAAACGTGCTTCCGATAAACCATCCGAGCAGGGCTCCAAAGATAATGTCGCTGATATAGTGTAGACCAACATAGAGTCTTGAAAAGCCGATGACTGCAGCTATCAACCACCAGAGCCATCTAAGCTTAGGATAGTTCTTTAGCATAAACGGCAGCATTGCAAAGACCGATGCTGTAGTTAGACTTGGAAATGAGTACTTGAAGACCGATTCAGCAAGCGGTTGGTAGTCAAAAACCATGAACGGCCTTGGCCTGCTGATTATGTACTTTAGAGCGACTGTAATAATACCTGTTGATACAAGACCAAGCCAGAGTTTGATAGAATCTTTTTTCTTGTAGTAAACAAAAGACAGTGTTATGATAACAGCTATAGCAAAGATGAAGAATTCCTGGCCGATAAAGATAAAGGCTCTGTTCAGGAAACTTAACCTATAAGCAGGCATAAGGTATGCTATTGTCTTATCTAGCAAAAGGCTTATTATAAATACAACGATCCATGCCAAGCACTCGATACATCTCATAATCCTTTCATGAATATGTTGAATATTCCTCCTCCTGTAAGTGTTACGATTGTTACAACGGTTCCTGCAATAAGAACTCCAATGATATTTGCTAATATAAATTTTTTGTATTTTAAACCTATCAAGTATGCAACAAGGGAGCCCGTGTAAACTCCAGAGCCTGGTAATGGTATGCCGATGAATATCGCGACACCTAGCTCGCCGTATTTTTCAATGTATTTCTTTATCTTGCTCTGGGTTTTTTCTACATACTTGTTGTACCATCTGTCTACAAACTTGATCCTGGTTGCGAGCCAGATTATCTTTCCTATTATTAGGTAAAGAACCAATCCTAATATAATGTTTGTGATAACGCAGATCAAGAAGACTGTAAGCCATGGATAGTTAAGCCCGATGATTCCGTAAGGGATGGATGCTCTAAGTTCTGTCACTGGAAGAAGCGTGATGAGAATAAGTGATAGAGCGGGATAGATTTTTGAGAAATTAACAATACTAGATATTATTGTGAATAGCATTTTGTTTAATTTATAGAAATGGGGTTTTTAAATGTTGCCATTAATTCGATTCTAGCTTAATCCTGTTCCTGCACCAGTGGCAGATTATTGCTGTCATGTCAGCAAACACTATGCTGTTAAGAGGTTGTTTGCAAAAAGGACATTCAAGTTTTCTTTCGTCTTCCAAATGACCACCCTGGGAAGTATATATTTAATATGCTGCGTTATATAAACTTTCGTAACATTTATTAAATAGTAACAATACTGTTTTATCATGAAAATACTTGTTACAGGAGGGGCGGGGTTTATTGGAAGTCACTTGATTCTTAAGTTAGTTTCAGAAGGCCACGATGTAATATGCGTAGATAATCTTAATGAATATTATGATCCTAAGCTTAAGAGAGACAGGTTAGAGCAGTTTCACGATAAGATCAAGTTCTATCAAATGGATATAGCTGACAAGGATGAATTTGAAAAGGTCTTCAAAGAAAACGATATTGAAAAGATATGTCACTTGGCAGCACAGGCAGGGGTCAGGTACTCTATAGAAAACCCTTTTGTATATGGAGATTCAAATTATATTGGAACATTGAATGTTCTGGAGTTTGCAAAACGCTATGGAGTAAAGCACATCGTCTTTGCTTCAACATCTTCAATATACGGGTTGAATGAAGAGATTCCTTTTAACGAATCTGACAGGGTTGATACTCCGATTTCTATATACTCTGCATCGAAAAGGGCGTGTGAGCTGCTTGCTTTTAGTTATTGTCATCTATTTGGGTTGAATGTTACATGCCTAAGATTTTTTACTGTCTATGGCCCGTTTGGAAGGCCTGACATGGCTTTATTCAAATTCACAAAAGCTGTTCTTGAGGATAGGCCAATCCATGTTTACAACAACGGTGATATGGAAAGAGACTTTACTTATGTAGATGATATTGTGCTGGGTTTTTATCTGGCCTTATCTAAACCTTCTGGTTTTGAGATAATCAATCTAGGCTGCGGAAATCCTGTCAAGTTGATGGATTTTATTTCAATCATAGAGAAAGAGCTGGGCAAGGAAGCTAAAAAGAATTTTCTGCCTATGCAACTTGGAGATGTTAAACGTACATTTGCAAACATTTCAAAAGCAAAAGAAGTCCTGGGATATGAGCCAAAGGTAATGGTTGCTGAAGGAGTAAAAAGGTTTATTGAGTGGTATAAAGGTTACTATGCATGAGAAAATAATAAAATCAATTCTTAATTCAATTTCTGAGTCAGAAGAGGATATTTCAAAGTCAATCGAGTATAAGGGAATCTTGCTTTCTAGGGACTCAATAAAAAGGATTGAACTTTCTGGTGATTCTGGTTCTGTAGGTTTTGTTGATGGAGGTAATGCCGAACTTATCGCAGCCCCTAATTTTTCTTTGCATTTCATTAGATTGTACGGAGTTGTAATTGAAGGCAGTAAGAGGGTCTCAAGCACTGAAAAAGAGGTTTACTGCCTAGTGCGATTGAGCGATGGCAAGTATGAAGCGGTTTTTTTCCCCGAACGGAAAGGTTTTGTATTTAATGTTTCTGAGTTTGAGGACTTGTCACAGGTTGGTTCGCATGTCAGAAGGCTGCTTGAGTTAGAGTTTGCTGCAAGTGTAGTCTCGGATGTATTGGTCTTAGACGGTTCGCTTTATACTAAAGGTCCTGTGGAGAAAGAGTTAATGCAATCTTTGAAGTCAAGAAATTTGGTTGGGTTTTCAAAAACAACAAGGGATGTGACAGCCAAGGGCAATTCAGTTGTAGGGTTTCTGAACAGGATAGCGGATTTCAATGGCTGGTACTGTGAAGCGGGAAGTTATGATGATGTTGTGGTTTATTTTGCTAACTTTGCATCAAATTATATATTTAAGATAGAAACAAACTGCGGTCCGAGGTTTTCAGAGTTGTTCATGAATTCTAGGGATTACGTATTTCCTGGCTATCCTTATGGTCTGGTTCTTGTTGATAAGTTTGCAAGGGTCTCCAATAAGGAGAAGGAGTATCTAATAACTATGTTAAAGACAAAGTCTGGACAAAACTGGAAGCGTATAGAGCAGAGCGTTGTTTCATTGAATGCTCATGATATTCTTGATAATATCTGCTAATACCAACGATACATTTTTATATATGTTGATACTAAATTGTTGAATTAAAAGGAGGTGGGTATTAATGCACAAGAAGGTTGGCAGTTATGCATTTTTAGTGGTTCTTGCACTGGCAGTTATCGCTGGTCTGGTGACAGGGTTGTTGCCAATAACTG
>JAHWHD010000060.1 GCA_019323525.1 Candidatus Woesearchaeota archaeon | reverse complement strand
CTACTAGCTTGATCATATATGATACAACAGATTCTTCTACAGTTAATCCAGGAGGGATGGTGGACTTCTATGCGAATTACAGTAATGCTACAGGAGAGGCGATAAACGGAACTGGCACGTATTGCGAAATAAGATTCGATATTAGTGGATGGAGCGTACCAGTCAATATGACTTATAATGAGACTACAGAGTTTTATGTATATAATAGAACAATTAGTTCTGCTGGAATATACGGTTGGGAGGTTCTTTGTAATGGATCTAGCTTGGCTTATGCTGAAATACAATTACAAGATACTGTAACTATTACTGCTGTTGCAGCCGCACCTGCCGGAGGGGGTGGCGGAAGGTGTAATGAAGATTGGCAGTGTACTGATTGGAGTGAGTGCTTGCCTTCAGGTATACAAACAAGGGCATGTAGTGACTTGAATAATTGTGGAACCATTACAGAAAAACCAGAGGAAACTAGGTCGTGCATTTATATTCTTGAAGAGGAAGAGGAGGAGGAAGCTGAACTAGTAGAAAGGAAGAGGGGTGTAGAGAGGTCCATATATAACGCCACAATCTATCAAGATCTAGAACTAGAGGAACCTGAAATCGAAGGTGTATCTAGTATAAAAGTAAATTGCGATGTTGTGAGTGAAAAAATAGAGAGGTTGTTCAGGGTTAAAGAAGTACCAGTTACAAACTCTAATTTTACTGATTTTGATATGTTGATAGGTGTTGAAGCAAATGAATTGTTGCAGTGTAGTTTGGATATTGAGACTGAATGGTTGTGTGCGGGCTTTGACTATAGTTTATACAAGTGTAGAGATTGGGATTTTGAAGCGGGATTGTGTAGGGACGATAGTTCATGGGAACCTATACTCGATATGAAACCAGGGCTACAAAAGTATATAATACATCTTGAGCCAGGAGACCCTGGTCTAGGTATAGGGCCTAGTCCAATCAGGAGTTATTGTGGTGATGGGGGTTGTGGTTATGGAGAAAGTTGTTCATCTTGCGTAGCTGACTGCGGTGCGTGTGTTGAACAACCAACTGGAATATTTGCCAGGATTATTTCGTGGTTTAAAGTGATTACTGGGGCTGCAGTTGCTGAATGCAATGAAAGATGGGTCTGCAGTGATTGGACTGCGTATGATGAAGATGGGTATAGGCAAAGAGAATGTTCAGATACCAGAAATTGCGGCACTTATTTCAGTAAACCTAGTGACAAGGAGTTCTGCAGTTACATTGATATAGGTTGTAGTAACGGTGTTCTTGACCAGAATGAAGACGATATTGATTGCGGCGGTGTATGTGATCCTTGTGTTAAGATTCCTGTCAAGATAATTTCTTTTGCAGAGTTGTTATATCTACTAGCTGCTTTAATTGTTATAGGTGTTGTTGTTAGCTATACGAGACACGAGCATCTTGTTCATACTGAGATTAACAAGTATGCACTTCCTGTGTTTAAAGGTGTTGAGCAGGGTGCAATAACTCCTTACAGTTTAGCTAGCTTGATAAATCAAGGGTTTGGTGCGTTATTTTACTATGTAACGCTCGGAGTAGAACAAGGGTTTGAGTTCTTGGTTGAGAGTGTCGTAGAAGTTCTTAAAGAACTAGAGATGATGTTTGGAGTTCTATATGTAACTACTTCATTTGATATTGAACATCTTTTGATAGGCTTAGAAACGATGAGTGAAGATATTTTCTCGATATTTGAAAAGGGCATACATGATGCAGTTGAACTGGGAAGATTGGTATCAGAACCATTTGGTTATTTATTCGAAATCGTTTGCTATGTTGTTTTTATTGTTCCTAAACATGTAACCAAAGCAATCAAGGGGCTTCTAATTGGAACTGTGAAAATATTCCAGAAGTTAGGAGGTGTTAGTGAAGCTGGTTTTTCGGGTGTTGAGAAAGGCGCGGATGTTAGTGTGCTGTTTAAAATGTTCGGCATTTTGGTGGCGAATATATGGGCGCTTGTAATTTTACTTTTTTATACTGTCCCATTAAGAATAGTTGGAATCGTAAAATATAGTTTTGTTTATGGCGAATACTTGCTAGAGGGCGTTGAAGTTATAACCCAAGTCGTCTTTATTGCAGTTGACAAGGTTATTTATGGAATGTTAGTAATTGCAAATCTTGTCGCCGAGCCTTTCGAGTACTTATGGGAATTCTTAGTCTTATTGTTATACGAAGTGCCTGTGAGGATTGTTAGTTCGATCAGCCATGGTCTTAGAAGTAGAAATAAATTAAAGAGTGCAGTTAAGAAGCAAAGGGAAAAGGCAGTAACTAAGAAAGTCATGATGCATCACAAAGCGTATCATTCATTGGGATACTATATTCATAAGTTGTTCGGAGGAGGTTTAGAAGCGGTACATAAAGTAAAACTGCCAAAGCAAAAGGAAAGGGAGGTAGTTATAAAACGCCAAAGATTGGCAGAACTCCCTAAATTCTATGCTTCTGAAATGGAAGTAATAAGGCATAGAAAAGTAAAGAGATTTAGTTTGAAGAAGTTGGTGCTTTGGCAATATCTATCATTTATTCCTAAAGTAATTGTTAGGATGTTTAGAATACTCAGTATAGGTATTAATTCTATATTCGCAGTTAGGCGCGTAATATCCATACAGAAGAGCAAGAAGATTAGAAAGGTAATGGTTCATAAGCACATTTATTATCATAGCGCATATCATGCGTACAAACTGTTTTCTAAGATTGGTAAGATGATGGATCAAATTGCAGTTGGTCTTAAGAAAGAGTTCCTATACTTAAGCCACCTAATACATAAGATATTCGAGAGAGAACCACGGATGGAGAAAATGAAAAAAATTGAGGACACCGAATTCCGTGCGATCTATAAAGAAGAAACAGAATACCTGTATAAATCTAAAGATAAATACGAACAATATCTTGAAGCTCTTGATAAAAAGATAGGTGAAAGAATGCCGATAAAGAGGAAATTCTGGCGAAAGCCTTTACCAAAATATGTTGAACCAGAAAAGAAAATCGCAACTCAGATACGGGAAACAAAATATGATAGATATCTGGCGCAACTTGATAAAGAGATAGGGGGTAATGAAGAGTTTATTAGAAAAAGACTAACCAAATATAGGCATAACTTTACAATGCGGTTTGTTCAGGAGTTACCGGTAATAAAAAGTGTTAAAAGGTTAGATTCTAGACAAATAAGATCCGAAGCAAAGGCTAAGAAATACGGCCAGTATATTAAAAATATTGGTAATAGGATTGATAATAATGAGGAGCATCTTAGAAGGAAGAAAATAAACATAATCCGAGAATACAGAAGAAGTTATCTGCAGTCTATGGAATCGCTGCAGAGGTATATAAAAGATGCTACAAATGCAGGCCTCGCTAAATCAGCCATTGTAATAAATTTGGTTGATAGGGGTTGGCCTAAGTCTTTGGTTGTTAAAAAATGTAAAGATGTAATAATCAAGAAAAAAGCAAAGAGTGAACCAAAGGCGGCAGTACTTAATGAATATGAAAATGTCTTGGATTCTAGGTTAGTTAAGATACTGCCTGAGACAAGAAAGGATATTACGGATTTTGAAAGTCTTGTAAGTAATGTTGACCGCCAAATAGTTTCGTCGATTAAGAAAGGGATGAAAAAATCTGAGATTACTAAAGAATTGATGTCAAAAGGCGTGCCTAAGCAAGTAATCGATAGGCACTACAATGCTATTAAGAAATCTGAGCAAGTCGTGAAAAAGGAAAAAGATGTAGATCTTGGCCCTGGACTGAGCAAATTCGAGAAATTTATACTAACTGCAATGGCAGATGGCAAGAGTAAAGAAGAAATCAAGAAAATGCTGTTAAAACGAGGTTGGCCAAAGAAATTTGTCAATGAACATTATGATAATCTACACAGAGAGTATGAAAAATTAGGGCTTGAACTGGGGGCACAAACTCCAAAAGGAAAAAAATTGGATTTGGTAGCTCACCACATAGATAAGCAACTAGAAAGAATCAATCAGAAAGATTTATAAAAATACCTCACTAAGTAGGCATTATGAAAAGCGAAGACGAGATTGACAGTGTAATGTTCAGCTATACAGCTGAATCTAATCAGCTAGAAGAAGAAAACAGGATGCTGAAAGATGCAATTGATAGACTCAATAACGAATTAAATAAGTTTAAACATCCTCCGCTGATGATATGTGAAGTGTGCGAGGTTCTAGAAGACAAGGTTCTCATAAGAATTCCGAACGGAAACCAGTTTCTTGTTAATATCTCAAAGGACTGTGAAAAATTAGAAGCAGGGGATTCTGTGCTTGTTGAACAAAAGAATTTGACAATCATAAGAAAGCATACGTCTGTTAAGAAATTTGATGTTGAAAAATTCGTTATTATTGATAAACCAACAATTGAATGGGAGAAAGTGGGCGGATTAAAGGACCAGGTGCAAGAGATTATTGAGGTTGTTGAACTACCACTAAAAAAACCGGGCTTGTTTAAGAAAATTGGTATACAACCGCATAAAGGCGTGCTGCTGCATGGTCCTCCAGGAACTGGAAAAACGTTGCTGGCCAAGGCTGTTGCTGCAAGTACAAAGTCTACATTTATAGAGATTGTTGGCTCTGAGCTTGTACAGAAATTTATCGGAGAAGGCGCTAAGCTTGTTAAAGAGGTTTTTGCGCTTGCAAAAGAGAAGGCTCCTTCAATAATATTCATTGACGAAATCGATGCTCTTGCTGCTAAGAGGATTGAAATAGGGACTTCAGGGGAGAGAGAGGTGCAGAGGACCTTTATGCAATTACTTGCAGAACTAGACGGTTTTAAGCCTTTGGGCGATGTAAAAGTCATAGGGGCTACGAACAGGAAAGATATACTTGATCCTGCAGTTATAAGACCCGGGAGATTAGACAGGTTGATAGAAGTTCCGGTTCCTGATAAGGAAGGCGTAAAGCAGATATTTAAAATACATACGACCAGCATGAGCCTTGAAAAAGGAATCGATAACAATGTTCTTATAGATCAGATGGATGGTTTCTCTGGTGCTGAGATAAAGGCGGTCTGTACAGAGGCAGGGTATTTTGCGATTAGGAATAAAAGGAAAAGCGTTATGATGGAAGATTTTGTGAGTGCTATTTCTAAAGTTAAAGATATAGAAGAGAGTGATGGTGAAGAATATTTGAGGATGATGGGTTAGTTTTTGTAGATTATTTTGTCTAAATAGTTCCGTATGATTTTTTCACTTGGAAAATACATAGGAGTAGGAAGATTGTCAATATCAAACCACATCCATTCAGTTATCTCGTCAGGTTCCATCACGCTTGGCTCGCCTTCGAATTCAGTGCATAGAAAACCCATTGTGATGAAATGCGCGTCTTGTACAATGTCGTTTGTCAGGCTTATTAGCTTTAGATGAGTTTTACTAATCTTTACGCCAGTCTCTTCTAGAGTCTCTCTGTAAGCGGCATCTTCAAAACTCTCTTTGAACTCTAATTTGCCGCCCGGCATTGTCCAGGTGCCTTCACCGTGTAGCTCAGAATCCGCTTTTGTAGGATCTTCGTGTCTTTTACCAAGAAGAATCTTACCATGTTTTAGAATCATCAATCCGAATCCTACTCTTGGTTTATCTGTCATTTTGAAATCTGTGCAGTGCTATCCAGTTACTTCCGTTCATCATCCTTGCGTCAGATGGTGTTCACTAGATCATCGCACTGTTGCACTTTCTATAGGATCTTAAAGTCAAAACAGACCCTATAAACATGTGGTGCATGTTGACCACATTTAACAAGAATAATGGGTTTATATTTAAGTTTTGCTTTAGAGCACGCTTTTTTTACCTTTTCCTCTGCCTTGCTGAACTCTGTATCTTCAAGGAAATCATAGAAATGTATGATGCTTCCTTTTTTTGCTACTGATAGCGCAGTTTGAAGAAAGTCTTCTGCGGACTTGGGTAAAGGCATAAGAATCCTATCGAATTTAGTATTTAATTTTGGTACAATATTCTTGACATCTCCCAGATATAGCTCGATGTTATTTAACTTGTTGATACGCAGGTTTTCTAAACCGTATTTATGAGCGGAGGGGTTTATTTCTATGCCAACTATTTTATTTGCTTTGGTATTTTTTGAGATTACTGCAGGATAAGGCGCGCATCCAGAAAACATGACAAGAACCGTCTCCCCTGGTTTGACTAGTTTGTAGACGCGTTTTCGTTCTGTACTTAATCTAGGAGAAAAATATACTTTTTCTGGATTGAATTTAAGGACAATATTGTTTTCTTTGTACACCACTTCCTTTTTCTTTTGGCCTGCGATGATTTTAAGCTTCTGCAAACGATAAAGTCCTTTGTGGATCCCGATCTTCTTAGCAACTTTTTTAATTGATTTGTTTATCTGCAGAAGGGTCTGGCCAATGACTTTTTCCTTTTTCTCAAGGGGCTTATCTATCTCAATAATGGCCATATCGCCAAGAACGTCGTATGCGGTTTTTAGGTGTTTAAGTTCTGGTGTTGATAATTTAGATTTGAGTGCTTGTTTTAAAGTCTGTTTTTTTGATAATAATCTAAGTTTTTTCTGAATAATCTGAACGTTTTTGTCTGTTATTTTTTGTTTAACAGGAAAATATACGAAATCTTTGTCAGATTCTGGCAGGTAGTCGGAATTGTAAACCTTCTTTTTGATAAGAAGAGTTTTTACCTTTTCTGCATGTTTTTTAGATACTTTTACTGCTAGAACCATTCTGATAAACCTTTTTGGTCTTTTGATTTTTTGTCTAGGAGTTTAGACAGAGCATTTTCAACTCTTTCTTTATCAAAGTCGTGTTTTTCGCATAGAATCTCTTGAGTTTTTTCAGTGTTTATTGGCTGAAATTTTATAGAATAGTCGTCTGTGACTTTCATCTTCTTAATAAGATAAAATAATTCTGTCCAAGTGAAATCAAAATAATCGCTCCATTTAACTTCTTTGAATAGAGAGTCTAGGTCGTCACCGTGTTTTTTTACAAGTTTCAAAGCGTTCTTTGAACCGATTCCTTTGATTCCTCCGATGTTATAGTCAGTACCGACCATCATCGCGATTGAGATGAGCTGGTCCTGGTCAATACCCAAGGTGTTTAGGACTTGTGCTAATTCAATCAGTTCTAACGATGTCTTTTTATGTGAAAGTGTGCCGGTTTTTATCCTTCTTCCAGAGATTGCCAAGTTCTTTACAAGTTTGGGTGTACCGAATATCAGGGAATCTGCGTCTTGTGTTGCGACTGCAAATGCGTCGTTGTTCTTCACTATCTGGGCTGCTTGGGCCTCGCCCTCGGTCGGTGCTTGGATAATTGGAATACCTAAAGAATTCAGTAGTTCTTTTGCCTCATCGACCATCTCTTTAGTGAGTCTAGAGGTACGTGAAGCGTATTTTTTCATCGACTCTACATCTTTTGATTCTAGAGCTGCTTTGTACTTTTTCTCAGCTTGCTGTTTAAGTTCTCTGCGTTTTTCCCATTCCCCTTTCTTAAGTTCAGGAGGTTTGCCATCGAACACATAAATAAGTTTTATCTTCTTTTGAAGAAGATTTGTTGTTCTAGTAAAGAGACCTATCAAATGAGAAGTCACATTGCCTTTTGAATCAGTAAGGAGGGCTCCATCCCTTTGTCGTATGGTTGATAGGAACTGGTAGAGTTGAAGATGGGCGTCAATAGCAAGAGTCTTGCCTGATAAGAACTTAAAATCGATCTCTTTTTTTGGAACTATTTCAAATATTTTTGTTCCCATTGTTAAAGAAAATAAAAAAATTATTCGACTTTTATAAAGAACGAAACCTTGCCGTATTCGTCTCTTAAAAAGTCGCCTACTGCCTCATGAACTATCATCTCGAATTCATAAGCTCCTGGAGTGATATCTGCGCCGCGAACCTTGACATAGAATGGTATGACTTCTGTTTCATAAGAGTCGAGAATTACGTCGTCAAAATCTGTCAAGATCCACCCATCCATATCGTTTTTGCTTACTTCGATTACGTTGTTTGAATTGTCGACTGCTCTTACGAATTCTAGTGAGCTTATTCTAAATGTTCGTTCTTTTGTAGCTGCATTGTAGATTCCTAAGCCATAGACTAAAGTATCTCCTGACTTTGCTTTCTGCGATGGTGGGGATATTGCTACTTTTGCTACTCCTTTTACAGAATTTTCGAGTCCTTCAATTATAGCTGAGCTTAGCTCTGGGAGAGAGGAAGTTGGTTTTGGCTCTTCCTTAGGCTCGGCAGTTTGTGTTGCCTCGGGTTCTTCAGGTTCTGATGGTTGTGTTGTCTTTGTCGGTTGGGTTGTTGCAGGCTCGCTAGGTTCTTCTACAGGTTTTGATACTGTTGGTTGGGTTGCAGAATCGTCTTTTCCGCCACATCCTGCTAATACCAGCAGTGCAACCACACATAAAACAAACAATATTTTTTTCATTATACCACCTCAATCTTGTTTATTATGATGTTTTTAAACTCTTTACTTAATAACTCTTTTGCTTTTTTTGTCAGATCTCCTGTTGTTAGAAAGATTACAGGTAATTTTCTGAGTTCACCTTGTACAAAGGCTGTGGAAAGATCGGCTTCGTTACAACGTTTCTTGTTCCTTGCTTTGCAGTAAAAGTCCATGTCTCCTAGTGATGTTTCAATTTTAATTACCAAGTCTATCTCTGACTTTTTCTTTATAACTTCGTGTTTTTTGATTGAGATATTTTTTGAGGTTAAATAATTTGAAACCTCGAGATAGAATTCGTCGTCTTCAGAATCATCGGAATCAGAATCGATATCTTGCTTTAGTTTAACCTGCTCTTCTTTTTTAGGTATTTGCTTCTTTGGTTTTGGCTCACAAGGTTTAGTTTCTTTTTTGAGTTGTTTTTCGGGTTGTTCAGCTGAATCCTCTTTAGTTTCTGTTTTTTCTTCTTTTGTCTGTTGCGACTCTTCTTGTTCTTTTGCTTTCTTTGGTTCTTCTAAATCTTTTGATTCGGTTTTTTCTAGATTTTCTGTATCAAGCTTTTCTGGTCTTGGCAGATTTTCTGATGGTTTTGCAGTCGATTGCTCATCTTTCCAAGCTTCTTCAGTTGGCACCAATCTCTCAAGCAATGAGCGTATGATGGTCTCTGCTTCTTCATTAGAGGTTAGGTGCCATTTCCAGTAAAGTTCCTTTGATGTCTTCAAATTAACTGTTAAAGGAACAGCAAAGTCCTTAATATTTCGTAATGACACTCTTATTAAGGGAGTTTGGTCTTTATCTGGCAATATTTTTTCGTTTTTGAGAACCTCGAGTGCATCTCTATCTTTTTGATTTAAATAAGAAGAAAGCCTGGCTTCAATTTGATTTCTTTGGGTTTCTAGAAAGTATAGCGGAGAGCCACCTATCTTTGCTTGAGAATACATTATTTTTTTTGATGATACTAACTCTGAAAGATACGCTCCTGCAAGAGTTAAGCTTAACTTGAATTCCTTGACAATATCTCTAGGAAGGAGTGGGCCTTTTGATGTGATGAACGAGATTATTTTTTCTTTGAAATCCATGCGTTGAGGAATATTCGAGAGAGTTTATATATTTATCTATGGTCTAACCCACCTAATCTCATAGTAGGTCACATCTGACTCGTCGTCAACCACTCCAATAAGAAGGCGTTTTCTGGTGCTGTGGGCTACGCGATTTTTTGCGGAGAATTCGTGCCAAGTCAGTGTTGAACCTTCATGGACTGGGAAAACAACCCATTTCGCATGGTCTTCACCAGGTTTTACTCCACGATCGTATACCCTAAAATCTGCGCCAAACTTGAGCGCTGTTTTGATCACATAGCCGCGATTCCTAAAGTCGCGAAAAACGCAGTACCTTACCCAGAAATTAGGTTCTATTTTGTTAGATTTCTTGATCAGCTGTTCCTTAGTCATCAATGTTTTTCTTTTATTGTAAACGTCGATTTTGGTCTTTTCTACAAGATATAATGATTCGAGTAAAGAAAGTTTTACCCTGTTGTCTTCAATGCTTCCGAATCTGCTTTGATTGTAAAGCTCTCTTGCTTCATCAGAGTCCTCTGTTAAAACGAACTCATCCATAAAAGTTGCACTAATCCTTTGTTTTGACATGAAACTCTTAAAACACACAATCTTTATAAATGTTATTGGTTTTAACTTAATCATGGAAATAATGTTTTTAGGCACGTCTTGTACACAGCCAACAAAGGATAGAAGCCACCCTGCGATTCTTTTGACGTATAAAGGAGAGCACATCTTGATGGATTGCGGGGAAGGAACCCAAAGGCAGCTTAAGATTGCAGGGGTTAAACCTGCCAAAATAACAAAGCTTTTGATTAGCCACTGGCATGGAGATCATGTCCTAGGAATTCCTGGACTGATTCAGACTATGGGTATGTCAGAGTACAGTAAAAAACTTCTGATATTTGGGCCGAAAGGATCGAAAGAACATATGGGGTACATGCTAAAGGCGTTTGAGTCTAGGGGAAGTATAGATTTTGATGTTACGGATTTGAAAGAGGGGATTTTTTATGAATGTGAAGATTACTATCTAGAAAGCTTTGTCCTGAACCACAAACCCCTTTCCAGAGGGTACAGGTTTGTTGAAAAACCGAAGAGAAGGATTGATGTTAAGAAGATTAAGAAGTTGGGCATGCGAGAGGGTCCTTTGCTAGGTAATCTGCAGAAAGGTATGGATGTAATATTCAAAGGAAAGAAGATCAAAGCAGAGGATGTGACCTATGAGGTTAAAGGAAAGATCGTTGCTTACATAGGAGACACAGGGATGTGCAATAATTGCGTTAAGATTGCCGAAGACGCAGATCTCTTGATATCAGAGTCTACATTTCTAGATAAGGACAGAGACAAAGCCGAAGACAGGCTCCATCTTACTGCTAAAGAGGCGGGACTGATTGCAAACAGAGGCAATGCAAAAAAGCTAGTTCTAACTCATTTCAGCCTTAGATACAAAGATTCGCAAGAGATAGAAGAAGAGGCTAGAACGTATTTTGATAATGTATTTTGCGCAAATGATTTTATGAGATTCAAGGTATAGGATGAGCAGAAAATCTAAAGGAACAAATGCTGAGAGAGAACTCATACACCTTTTTTGGAGCGTTCAAGGATGGGCTGCGATAAGGGTGGCGGGTTCAGGATCATCACAATATCCTTGTCCGGATATTGTAGCAGGAAATAAACACAGAAAACTGGCTATAGAGTGTAAAGCAGTAAAAGGAGATTCTAAATACCTTAGTAAAACTGAAATTGGACAGCTCATAGAATACTGCGAAAGATTCGCAGCAGAACCCTGGGTAGGAATAAGATTCAATAATGAAAAATGGTTTTTTTTGATGATTGAGGATTTACTGGTTTCTCAAAAGCATTACATCATAACAAGGGAACTTGTTAAACTGAAAGGCCTATTGTTTGAAGAGTTGGTTAGTTGATTATTGGCTTAGTTGAGGATTCTATGGTCCAATCACCAGATGTTAAATTGACTAACAAAGAAACAATAGAGAGGACAGAAAGAGGAAAGCTGCACCAATATAAAGAAATTAGTTAAATAGACTAACACCAAAAAAAGCAATCTGTTAACTATTGAGCGGTACTAAAAAAACGAAAGGTTTTTAAATCCTTAAATACATATATTGCATATAAATATTAGAAATGAATATGAAAATAACTAATTCGGTTGTTGATAGGGTTATTGAAGAGCTTGCTGGAGAGGATGTTGTTCCTTTAGTTAGGAAACTTAAAAACAAGAAAAATGTTTCTGAATTTAAGCTTGCAGAAGCCATCAAAAAGGAAATCAATATCACTAGAAATATGCTTTACAGGCTTTATAATGTGAATCTAGTCTCTTTTACACGAAAAAAAGATAAGAAAAAGGGCTGGTATATCTATTACTGGACTTTTGATACTAAGAAAATCAAGTACCTCATATTCCAGTTGAAAAAAAGAAGGCTTGAAAAACTCAGGGAAAGAATCCAGAGAGAAAGAGATGAACAGTTCTTTTTGTGCCCTAACAAATGTATTAGGCTTGATTTTGAGCAGTCTATGAATTTTGAATTTAAGTGTCCTGAATGCGGAAATCTGATCGAACAAGAGGATAACACACAGAAGATTATGGAGATTGAGAAAGAGATTATATTATTAGAATCTGAACTTAAAAAACAATACAAAAAAGTAAGAATTGTGAATAAGCAGAAAAAGAAAGCTAAGCCGGTCAAGAAGATGTCTAAGCCTGCAAAATCTAAAAGGTCTAAAGGTGCAAAAAGGCTTGTTAAAAAAGTTAATCAAAAGAAAGCAAAAAAAAAAGTTAAGCCTGCGAAGATGCGCGTAAGTTCTAGAAAGAAAAATAGATAGCTAGGACAAAAAGTCGTAAACAGTCCTTATCTCTTGAATAAAAGATTCTGGCGAAAAAATCCCTAATTCTGAAATAATTCCTGCAATCAGACTAGGGTCTATCTTTTCAAAGGCAGGGTTCATTATCTTTACTTTTTTGGGAGCATTAGGCCAAACTTCTGTGACAGACCTATCTTCAATAGGTTCGTCGAATCCAAACGGCGTTTTTGGGTCGTATTTCCATGAATCTGTGCAGATGTACAGAGGGATTTGATAGCGTTCTGCAGCTTCTGCGATTAGTTCTGAGCCTATTTTATTAATGACTTTGCCAGTTGAAGTTATTGCATCTGCACCAAGCAGCATTATATCTGCGTCCTTTAGTGCTAATCTTGCAGCAGAATCTACAAAATGGAAAACGGGGATCTTCAGGGCTGTTAATTCTTTGGCTGTCTTTCTGCCCTGGTATAAAGGCCGGGTTTCTGTGTTATGAACCTCAAATTTTTTTGTTGTCCTTGCTTCTTTAAGTATATTGATTACAGTAGAAGAGTGGCAGTGGGTATATATTATAGAGTTGTTTTTTATCAACCTTGAACCATATTGTGTAATTAGCCTTTCAGATTCTATAAAATGGCTTAATGCCTTATGAGACCTGAATTTTAGCTGTTTTCTCACGTCCATTATATCTTTTCCTCCTAATTGATATAAAATGTAGTTTAAAGCGTTTCTCATCGCAGGTTCTGTTGGCCTTGATTTGAACAATATTGTCCTTGCCTTTCTTAGGTTTGAAATGAGTTCTGATGAAGTCTTTGCACGGGAGTTCCCAACTAATTGCAGTGCTTTAACTGCAGATTTTGCTACTGCTTGCGCTCCTTGAATCTTCAAGGATCTTATATCTTTAATAATTTGCTTGAATGTCATTTTTTGATGGATCGAAAATAAATGCAGTATTATCATCAAAATACCCGCACCTGAACTCTTGCAATGGGATTCTTGTCCTTTTACTTAGCATATAAGCATAAAAGTAAACTTGTGTTGCTGCGAACTTTTCTTTATCAGCTCCTGGTTTGTAATCCCAAATCCAGATCTTGTTGTCTTCTATTCTTAGCGCGTCTATGTGGCCTGTGAGAGGTTCTGTTGTATTAAATAGGTCTTCGTATGTTTCTAATTCCTCTGGGTGTAGCCAGAGAGGCACTTCAACAGCCAGAGTTTTATTGTCTCTCTCAAGCATAAAAAGCTGTACCTTGGAGTGTGCGCTCAGCTCTCTTGGGTTTTCAAGTCCTTTTTTAGCCAAATCAGTCACCTCGTGGCCATTAACTTCATGAATATCTAAATTTTCAATATTAAATTTTAATGCAGAAGACCTTGGTCCAGAGACAAAGTATTTGTCAGGGCAAGATTGGAAAATCTGGTCAAGGTAAGATTTTAGATTGGATAAGTTGTCTTTACAAAGTTTTGCAATCTTCAATGTATGCAATCTATAATGATAGAACCACCCATGTTTAAAAGAAATGTGTTTGATCATTTTAAAAGAAAAGAATTATTTTTTGCGTGGTTTCTTTCGTTTTAACATTTTTTCTATCCTTGTCTCTTCTCTAAGTATTGCTGATGCTATCTTTTCTATGTGGTTCTCTACACGGGCAATTTTTCTATCCATTAGAACTAAAACCCTTAAACTGTATACTATAGCAGCCAATACGCCGATAATGATACTTAGAGTGACTTCAGGTATTCCTAAAACTGCAACCATTTGCTTCACCTCTTTTCAAATTATGGTAAAATTAAAGAATCTTGTATATATAAATGTTTCCTTAGCAGCAATATAAATCGTCAGGCATCTTACCATTTTCTTTCTTGCCAAAGGGATTACCGTGAGCTCTTATGTTTTCTATCATCTTCTTATTTGCAGGAGTTTCTTTGGTGTGTGCAAGTTTAGCTCTTAATTTTGTAATTTCAAAATCAATTTTCAAAGGACATTTATCTTCGCAGGATTTGCACAGTGTGCACTTTAGAATATGCTCCGATATTATGTTGTTTTTTAGCAGGATTGCCTTGCCCCTTGGGGAATCTGATTCGTTCAATGTAACTCTATAAATCGGACAGCTCCTCCTACATAGTCCGCAGTTAGTACATTTGGTTACGTCCGTCATATGATCTTTCCTCTATTGAGAATGTTTTTAGGGTCGTATTTTTGTTTTAGAGTGGCAATTTCTTGTTTTTTTGAGACTGAAACATATTCTTTTTTCGATAAACCTATGCCGTGTTCACCAGTTACGCTTCCGCCCAGTTTCAATACTAAATCAAACATATTTTTAATAAGATGTTCAGAATGGTGCTTGAACCTTGGATGAATGATTCCTACTCCAATATGGCCGAATGCAGGGATTTTGTTTTTTCTGAGCCAATCCAAGAATCTGTTCATTTTTTCAAAAGGGATGATTGGATCTTCGGTAATGCAGTAACCTTTTGAAGCGAGTATCTGGCCAAAGGATTCTCTAAAGGACCAGATTCTTTGAATTTCATCTGGATCTGTGATGTTGCCGGACTCGCCTTCAAATTCAACAAAAAGTGTGTGTTTATCGTCTTCATCACATATTAAAGAGGCTGTTTTGCTAACAAATTCTAAAGCAAGCACCGAAGGAAATGACTTAAGCTCTTCAACTTTTGTAATTAACTCTGAGATTTGGTCGAATTTTAATATTTCCATTGACGTATTTTTTATGAGTGGAGCCAACTTTAGTTCTGCTTTGACTACCACCGCGATTGTACCTTCTGTTCCGCAAATTTTTTCAGGGTCCTTTATCGGAATATGTTTTCCAGTTCCGTCGACAACCTCTAAAGAACGCACCCAATCGCTTGTTCTTCCATATTTTAATGCTCTGTTTCCTACAGCATTCGTCGCAATCATACCGCCGATGGTGCACGAGGTATGTGATGAAGGAACTACAGGGAAGAACAGGCCGAATCTTTTTAGTGCTATGTTTAGTTCAGATAAGATTACTCCTGGTTCGACAATTACTGTTTTTTCATCATTGTTAAATTCTAATATCTTATTCATCTTTGATATGTCCATTACAATCGAATGGTTTGGAACGGCGCCTCCAACTAAGCCTGTGCCTGCGCCTCTGACAACTATATTGAAATCAGACCTGTTTGCAAGGGATATTAACTTTCGAATCTGTAGAATTGAAGATGGCCAGACGATTAAATCTGCTGCACCTTTTATTGTTGATGCGTCGTATGAATAAACTAGTTTGTCTAACTCTGTGTTAGACGCGTCATTTCCAAAAATTTCCAAGATTTTTTTCATAAAAGGGCCTCACTGAATTCAAGGATTTCTATATCATCTGAATTATTTTTTAGATGCTTATAACACATCGGGCAAGGAGTTATCAAAGTTTTTGTTTTTATGTGCGAAAGTCGTAATCTGGCAATTTTGTTTGCAATTTCTGGAAAATTGTTTATCAAAACGCCGCCGCCGCCACAGCATAGAGAGTTTTCTTTGTTTTCTGTGAATTCTTTAAGTTTAATTCCTGTTTTCTTGAGAATTTCGCGAGGTTCCTCGAATATTCCTGAGTGTTTTCCTAAATGGCAAGGGTCGTGGTATGTTGCCTCGTATGATTGTTTGTTCTGTATTTTTTTCAGGTTTCTATGTATTACAGAAATGATGTGTTGAACTTCAATATCTGGGTAGTGTTTTTTGAACATGAAGTAACAAGCAGGGCAGTTTGTTATGATCTTGCCTATGCCGTATTTCTTAAAGAAACCATAATTTTGTTTTTTTAGATTGTAAAAATCGTCTTTATAACCTGCGTTTAAAACAGGGCTTCCGCAGCAGAATTCGTCGCTAATTGTAACAAATTCTATTCCAAGGTTGTTGAGAATCTTTTTGTAATTTTCTTCAATCTCTGGCAAAACAAATTTTGTAAGGCATCCAGGATAGTATAATGTGTTATTTCCGGTAAAGATGTTCTTAAATTTTGATAATATGCCCATTTTTCAAAGAAACATGATAACAAAGGATATTTAAAACTTGTTTATTTTTGTTCTGGTGATTTTGAGGATTTCCAAACTTGGTTAAAAAGCCCTTCAATCGCAGAAACGAAAAAGTTTGAGTTTATCCATATTCCTGTATCATATGTTGGATGTACTTCAGAGTCATTTAAAAGCATGAACATAAGTTCTTGACCGTCGATGATAATAAAACGAGCCTGTGTGTCTTTTGCATTTTTTATCTCTGCAAATGGTTTTAGTGATTTAACTGCTTCTTTGGTCTCTTTTGTCAGAGGAGCTAGAATCCTTATCTTTATTCCTTTTTTCTTTGCTTTTGACAATGAGTTCTTGAATACTTCTTGTTTCCTTATGAGGCCTCTTGCAGTTGTCATGATAGTTACTGATTGTTCTGCTTTTTTGATCAGAGAATCAAAATGGCTATAAAGGTTATTACGCCCTTTTAAAGAACCAGAAAGATCAGTTGGCTCGACTAAATCTACACCTTGGGAGTGTAGAAGGTTAAGTTCGTCAAGAACCTCGCTGGATTTGAGTTCATTCAGAACAGATATTTGATTTTCTGAATCTTGCTTTAATTTTTTCTTTATACGTTCCAACACTTCTGCAGGAGGAACAGCAATGTATTTTATTGGTTTGCCTAGCTTCATAATAATGAAACCTTTTTTCTCTAAACTTTCTAATACGTCGTAGCTTCTAGAACGAGGAACATTTGCTATATCAGATAATTCTCCTGCTGTAGAAATGCCTCTTGATAACAGAGCAGTCCATAGTTTTGATTCGTATGTGTTTAATCCGAAATCTCTTAACTTGTTTAAAAATTCTTTCTGAACAATCATTTTATGAGCCTCCACAACTGATTAAGTATGTCTCTTAGCTTTATTGTCAAAAAGAGGCTAATATGGGCTTCTTTTTGGCTAAATCGGCAAATCCCCCTTTTGAATCTTATTTTTATTGTTTAATTCTTATTTATTATCTGAATTTTCTATAGAAAGCTTAGACGATATTTAAATCTTTCTGTGATTTGCTATTCTTGAGTGATGAAAACAGAAAAATCTACAAAAAGTAGAAGGGGTTGTATAAAAAGGTATTTGGGGTCTGACACCCTGATTTCTTATAGAACTATTTTTTGTGGTTGGTGGCTCATGGTTGGAGATATTTATTTGTTTTAGTTTGTTTTTGTTAAATGGAATTTTAAATTTGGTGATCTTATAACTATGATCTTGTTTTGTTTCTTTTAAGATATTTTGTAGTATAATTATTTTATTATTATATTCTATATTGAAAATATAAATAATAAATAAAGGACACAATATCAACAAATTATTGTGTTATTGAAAATATATTTTGCAAAACATATTCTGAACAGTGAGGGTGTGGAGTATGAAAAAAAACACTTGCGCATCTATTCTGGTCCAAGAGAAACCACATTTACTTTGAGTACTTGTTTCCACACGAAACAAGGGGGTGAGACGTTGTAAAAGAAAAGGTTTATATACCTTCACTTCTCTTGGAAAATGTAAATTTGGGGTGATTTTCAATGGTAAAAGAGGGGTTGACGAATTTCTTTGAATCTTATCTTAAAAAGGAACCTATTTTTGTGAGCAAAAAGGTTTTGCAGTCTAATTATACGCCTGAAGCATTATCTCATAGAGATGAACAGATACAACAAGTTGCTGATATACTTGCACCATCTTTGCGCCTGGATAAACCATCTAATCTTTTTATCTATGGTAAAACAGGGACTGGAAAGACTGTGACAATCAAGTTTACAACAAGTCAGATTATGGCTATAGCTGAAAAAAGGAATATCCCTCTTAAGGTTTTGTACATTAACTGTAAACTAAAAAGGGTGGCTGATACAGAGTATAGGCTTATAGCAGAACTCGCAAGGGCGTTCGATAAGGATATTCCTGCAACTGGATTACCCACTGATGAAGTATATAAGTTGTTTTTCAATGCAGTTAACGAAAAAGAGCAATTACTCATCTTAATCTTAGATGAGATAGATCAACTTGTCAAGAAAGCAGGGGACGAAATTCTGTATAATCTAACAAGGATTAATTCTGAGCTAAAACAAGCTCAGATTTCAATAATAGGTATCTCTAATGATTTAATATTTGTTGACCATCTCGATCCAAGGGTTAAAAGTTCTTTATCTGAAGAGGAAATCGTGTTTCCCCCATATAATGCGTTGCAGATTCAAGATATTTTGAGGCAAAGAGCGGCAAACGCTTTCAAGCAAGGGGTTTTGGAGCCAGGAGTCATCGAAAAATGCGCTGCTTATGCAGCGAGAGAGCACGGAGATGCAAGAAGGGCTTTGGAACTGTTAAGGGTTGCTGGAGAGATAGCAGAAAGGAAGTGTTGTTCAACTGTCAAAATTTCGCACATTGATGATGCAGAAGAGAAGATTGAACGTGATAGATTGATCGATATAGTAACGACCCAACCAAAACAGCACCAAGCAACATTGTATTCAGTACTTTCTTTAGGAAATAAAGACTCTAGTATCATTTTTACAGGTGAAGTATATGAAATTTACAAAGGGATATGTAAAGACACTGGATTAAGGCCTTTAACGCAGAGAAGAGTCTCTGATGTGATTGGAGAACTCGACATGTTGGGTATTATAAATGCTAAGGTAATATCTAAAGGCAGGTATGGTAGAACAAGAGAGATTTCTCTTGCAATACCGGCTTCAACTGTTCCAAAAGTCCAACAAATACTAAAAGACGCCCTATTTTAAGTTTGCAAATGTCTAATGAAGTTATCAAAAAGAAACAAATAGTAGACTTTTTCCTAAAACGGAATATATTGGTAAGCAATGATTTTCTTAATACAATAGATACATCAAAGGAGGTCGGTGAAGTTGATGAACTTTTGAAAAATAATGTCTCAGAAGACATACTTATTCTAAATCCAGACTTGGCTGAATTGAACATGAACAAGGACATCAACTGGAAAGAATTTGAAAAATCAAAAGCTTTTTTAGAAAAGGGCAAGGGAACTGCATACAATAAGTTCTTAGATTATATCAATAAAGAAGAGCTCCAGCATCACACAGAAGAAATCGAAGACACAAGCGTTAAAATTGTATCTTCTTACTGTAAACCTTCTAAAAAACGTACAGTCCAAGATTTTGTGAAGTACTTTAATCTGAGATGCAAATCTCTCGAGAAAATGTTGAAGAACCGAAGAGAACTACAAAACGTGAGTTCTATAAACAGGATACTTGCGAAAAAGGATAAAGAAAACACATCTTTGATAGGCCTAATAAATGAAAAAGCGGTCTCTAAAAATAACAACATCATATTAACAGTAGAAGATTCAACAGGTTCAATTAAAGTAGTAATCAATAAGAATAAACCTGAGATGTTCGACATTGCAAAGGATATAGTACTTGATGAAGTTATAGGTGTAGCGGGCGTCAATAACGGAAACGTCGTATTTGCAAATAAAATCTTTTTACCGGATGTCCCAGTGCATAAAGAACTTAAAAAGTCTCCAGATGAGTGTTATGCAATGTTTGTTTCTGATTTTCATTTTGGCAATAGCCTTTTCCTCCACAAGGAGTTTGATAGGCTAATCAAGTGGATAAATGGTGAGTTGGGCAATGCAGAACAAAGAACGGTTGCTTCTAAATTAAAATACCTTTTTGTTGTAGGCGATCTGGTAGAGGGTGTGGGAATCTATCCAGGACAAGAAGATGATCTAGAAATTAAAGATATATATATGCAATACGAAGTGCTCGCCAAAATCTTGAAAAAGATTCCAACCAACATCAAGATAATAGTTTGCCCAGGCAATCATGATGCAATGAGGATTGCTGAGCCGCAGCCAGTATTATACAAGGATTTTGCAAAGTCTATATGGCAACTGCCGAACGTGATTTTGGTAAGTAATCCTGCAGTTGTAAATATACATTCATCAGATGACTTTTCTGGTTTTGATGTCTTGATGTATCATGGTTTTAGTTTTCCTTATTTATCTGATAACATTATCAGCATACGTCAGGCAGGAGGGATGACTAGAGCAGACTTGATTATGAAGTTTCTAATGCAGAGAAGGCATTTGGCACCACCGCATAATTCTAATCTTTCGATTCCTGATGTTGATGAGGATCCTTTGTTGATTAAATCTGTACCTGATTTTTTTGTAACAGGCCACATACATAGGACCTCTGTAGCAACGTATAGAAACGTAACCCTTTTGAACTGTTCATGTTGGGTTTCCCAATCACCTGAACAGGCTAAACGGGGTATAATTCCAGAACCTGCACGAGCTTTGATAGTAAATCTTCAGACAAGGCAAGTGAAAATCATGAAATTTGAAGGAAAATGACGATAGCTAGCAAAGAGATGGAAGCGTATTTTGAATCTTTAAATACTGATATGAAGCGAGCCTTTGATGTTGCATGTTCTGCAAAGCTTAAAGGTTTTGACCCTGTAGATAAAGTTGAAGTTACATTGGCAAAGAATATGGCAGAAAGGGTTGTTGGGCTTATATCAGTCATGGCTCCGCAAATAGTTGGTTCGGGTGTAGTAGATAGGATAATCGAGCTTGAGCAAGAGCACGGAGTCTTGGATTGGAGGGTTGCATTAAAAATCGCTCTGGAGATTGCACAAGAGAAATTCTGTAAGTTTAAAGATAAGAAAGAGGCAATGGAGATTGGAATCAGGACAGGGTTTGCGTATGGTACAGTTGGTGTTGTGAGCAGTCCTTTGGAAGGTTTTGTTAACTTAGACATTAAAAAGCGCAGGGATGGTGCCGGGGAGTATTTTTGCATGAATTTTTCAGGACCTATAAGAAACGCAGGAGGTACTGCAGCTTCTTGGTCAGTCATCATAGGAGATTATGTAAGGGTCCACATGGGTTATGCTGCTTATGATCCTGATGAGAATGAGGTAAAGAGGATTTTTGTTGAAATCACAGATTATCATAATAGGGTAACCAACCTACAGTATTTTCCTTCAGAATCTGAAACCGAGTTTATGGGAAATAATATTCCAATAGAGATAAGCGGGGACCCTTCTGAAAAATGGGAGGTATCTAATTATAAAGATCTTCCGAGGATACAGACTAACCTTCTAAGAAGCGGGTATTGTTTAATACATTCAAGCTGTATCCCTTTAAAAGCTCCTAAGCTATGGAAAGCTTTATCGCAGTGGGGTAAAGAGTTTGGGCTTGGCCATTGGGGGTTTCTAGAAGAATTCTTGAACATTCAGAAGAAAGCAAAAGCAACGAGCAGTTCAAAAAAGAAAAAAGAAACAAGCGAGAAGCCAAAGATTCTTCCTGATTATACTTATGTAAAGGACCTAGTTGCAGGAAGGCCTGTCTTATCTCATCCACTTGAAAAAGGGGGGTTTAGGTTAAGATATGGAAGGTCTAGGACGTCTGGTTATTCTGGCCAGTCTGTGCATCCGGCAACAATGTTTGTTCTAAATAATTTTATTGCAATAGGCACTCAGTTAAAGGTTGAGAGACCTGGGAAAGGAGCGGCTTTTACTCCATGCGATTTAATCGAAGGACCAATAGTTAAACTCAACGACGGTTCAGTTTTTTTTGTCGAAGATGAGGCAATGGCCAAGCAATTAAATCCTAAAATCAAAGAGATTCTGTTTTTAGGAGACGTGCTTGTAAATTATGGAGATTTTTTGAATCGTGCCCATGTTCTTGTTCCTCCAGGGTATTGCGAAGAGTGGTGGTTCCAAGAATTCGAGAAGTCAGTTGTCAGTATGTTCGGCAATCTTGATGTTGAAAAATTATCCGAGTTTCTTAACTTCAGTTCTGAAATGCTGGGAGAGTTATTCGAAAATCCATTCAAAAAGATACCTGCACCTCTCGCAGTCACGATATCAAAAAAATTAAAGATTCCCCTACATCCAAGATACACTTTTCACTGGGCAGATATTAACATGGAAGAGTTCTGCATATTGTTCAAATGGTTAAAGAAAGCAACACTAAAAGAAAATAAGATGGTGGTTGCTATAGACCAAGCTGCAAAAGCAGTATTGGAAAAGTTAGGGGTGCCCCACATTTTAGCAAACAACGAATTCGTTGTCTTAGAAAGGGATTGGCTACACGGATTTCTAGCAAATTTGAATGATTTGGATTTCAATGATTCGATTGTTACAAAATATGATGGAGATTCAGTTTTAGAATTAGTTAATATTATCTCAAGCATAGAGATTCGCGATAAGTCAGGAGTTTACATCGGTGCAAGGATGGGTAGGCCTGAGAAAGCAAAGATACGTAAAATGACGGGCAATCCACATGTTCTTTTTCCAGTTGGTGAACAAGGGGGCAGGATGAGGAGTTTTCAATCTGCTCTCGAACTAGGAAAAGTCAGATCTGATTTTCCCATCTACAAATGTGGGGACTGTAATCTTGAGACGATATACAAGATTTGTGATGCTTGCGGTAAAAATACCAAAAAAATGTATTTTTGCAAGTTTTGTGGCACTATAGATTCTAATCAGTGCGAACACGGCCAAGCTGCACCATATAAACGCCAGGATATAGATGTCAGGAGATATTTCAATAATGCGCTAAAGAGCTTAAATTCGCAGGTTTATCCTGATCTTATCAAGGGCGTTAAGGGAACAAGTAACAAAGAACACATTCCAGAGCATCTTCTAAAAGGAATATTGCGCGCGAAACATAACTTGGCAGTAAATAAGGATGGAACTATAAGGTATGATGCCAGTGAGATTGGAATCACACATTTTAAGCCAAAAGAGATAAGAACTTCTATTGAACAGTTAAAAACAATGGGGTATACTCATGACGTAAAAGGTAAGTCCCTTGAAAATCCTGATCAAATACTGGAAATAAAGCCGCAGGACGTAATCCTGCCTTGCTGTCCTGATTCTCCGGATGAACCTGCAGACGAAATTTTTTATAGAACTGCAAATTTTATCGACGAATTGCTGTTAAAACTTTATGGCTTAGATTCTTTTTATAACCTAAAAACAAAGAACGATCTTGTCGGCCATTTGATTATCGGTCTTGCACCCCATACAAGTGCAGGCACTTTGGGGAGGATTGTTGGATTTTCAAAAACCCAAGGATTTCTAGCGCATCCTCTGTTCCATGCCGCGATGAGGAGGGATTGCGATGGTGATGAATCGTGCTTTCTCTTACTCCTTGATACTTTCTTAAATTTTTCAAGGCTTTATCTTCCGGAGAGCAGGGGTTCTACAATGGACGCTCCATTAGTTTTGACCTCTGTTTTGGCTCCAAGCGAAGTAGATGACATGGCTTTTGATGTTGATATTGTCTGGAAGTATCCTTTAGAGTTCTATGAAGCTTGCAAACAGTATAAAATGCCGTGGGAGATACAGATTAAACAGATTAAAAAGGTGTTGAACACGCCGAACCAATACGAAGGCATGGGCTTCACGCACGATACGGACGATATCAACTCAGGAGTCCTCTGTTCTGCATACAAAACATTGCCTTCTATGCAGGATAAACTCACATCTCAGATGGATCTTGCAGTTAAAGTTCGTGCTGCTGATGAATCAGATGTGGCAAGATTGGTTATTGAAAAACATTTTATTAGAGATACAAAGGGAAACTTAAGGAAATTTTCGCAACAGCAGTTTAGATGCGTTAGCTGCAATGAAAAATATAGGCGCCCACCATTGGTTGGTAAATGCATAAAGTGCAATGGTAAGCTCATCTTTACAATAGCAGAAGGTTCAGTAGTTAAATATCTGGAGCCGTCAATAAGTTTGGCTAACAAGTACAATGTCCCAGTTTATCTTAAGCAGACCTTGGAATTGACAAAAAGGAGGGTTGAAGGGGTTTTTGGTAAAGAGAAAGAGGTCCAGGCAGGGCTTGGCAACTGGTTTGGTTAAGAAATTGAATCATTCATTTAAGTATGGCTGTGCAAAAGGTATTCCTGAAATCTCTAAGATGTTTTCCTTTTCAATTAATTTGTTCTTTAACGCAAATTCAATGGATTCTTTACCTACTATATTGAGAATGTGCGCATCTTTAATTATCTCAAGGCATTCTTGTTCTGTTTTGCTTTCTCCATTATAAAATTCTGATTTAAGGTCAAGCTGCTTGTCATTTTCTTCGAACCTTTTTCCAATTAAATCTGAATCGCAAATAGCTACAATGATTCTTCCATCATGTGAAATGTGTTTTTTAACTATCATCCTGTGTATGAAAGGCCAATATTTTCTTCTTTTTTTTCTGTAGTCCAGCTTTCAACTATGGATTTCATACAAAATTCCATACTTTTCTTAATCTCAGGCCATTGTTTCCAGATTTTATTTATGTATTCTGCAAAAGCTTCGTCTCCTGAGCTGACCTCTAAAGAGTATCCTAGATGTCCGAGGTGCATGAGTTTTTTGTATAGGGCCATTATCTTTGTCTTATCATCCCTTTCAATATTGTTTGTTTCGACCATAGAATGTATGGTTGGTACTGGCGGATTGACTGCTGGTTCAAGCAAGCTAGCGAAGTATCCTATCTTGTTCGTAATGGCTCTTGCAATATCTTTGAAATAAAACTTGTTTTTTATATCAATCTTCCCTATTTCAAATTCAACATCTAATTCATCGAAACTGGGAAGTTTCAATTTCTTTGCAAACTTAGAATATTGTTCTTTGATTTTCATATTACAACGATTTAATAGGGTATTTTGCTCCGCACGCAAGACATCTTAGATATGTAATGTTGTTTTCTACTACGATTTTTGTATCTGGTTTTCCGCACTCGAAACATAAAACAAACTCTTTTGCATATTTAGAGATTTTTTCGTTAATCAGCGATGCAGAAACCTTGCTTCCGAGGATTACTTGAGCACCTTTTTTTGTAATCGGAGTTGCCAATTCCTTTGATAAGAACTTAATCAAATGTGCTGAGTTCCTGCGAAACGTATCGGCAATCTGAAAAAAATTAATCAATATAGTTTTGTTTCCTTCAATATGGCCTTTAATCTTAGGAATCTCGAACCTCTCTTTTACAAGAACAGATTCTGGCAGTTCTTTCCTCGCTTTTGTTAATAACTTTTTATAGTCCATTTTTATCTGGAATTCTGGCCAATATTTAAATCTAATGCAAATTTTTGGTAGTTTTCAAATTAGTAAAGTTTTTAAATAGAAAAACGTATTTTTAAACGTGTATGGTGCTAGAATCGATTATAAACCCATTTAAGGCGCAGAGACGACCTTGGATTATGCTTCTTGTAGGTTTATTATATTCTAGTGTGGCTGTTTTTCTGGCGTTATGGATATTCAGGGATAATGCAGATCTAGTCATGGTTTTCTTTACTGTGATGGCGTGTATGCCTTTCTTCTATTTTACAGTAAAGAACGAAGAACAGAAATCATCGAAATTTAAGTCTGAGTCTTCAATCTTGAAGTCACACTCAACAGCAATCTCATCCCTGATTTACCTTTTCATAGGTATTGTGCTCTCGTTTAGCTTTTGGTATGTCATTTTCCCGCCAGCACTAACACAGGCAGCATTTGCAATTCAAACAAAGACTATACTCTCAATAAACAATCAAATCTCTGGCGCGTTTTCTCAACCGTTCAATACGTTCATAAGGATTTTCTTTAATAATATGAAAGTTTTGACCTTTTGTATACTCTTTGCCTTTATCTTCGGGCTGGGCGCTGTGTTTATCCTGACATGGAATGCCTCAGTCATCGCAGTGGCAATCGGCAATTTCATAAAATCGCACCTTACAACTCACCAGGGTGCTTATCTACAAGCAGTGTCCCTTGGCTTGACAAGGTATTTTTTGCATGGCATTCCGGAGATTGCAGCTTATTTTATCGGTGGTTTGGCAGGAGGGGTCATCTCAGTTGCAGTAATAAGACATTCAATTGGTACGAGGAGGTTTGAGAAAACATTGCTGGACTCTTCAGGTCTGATACTCTTAGCAATACTCGTGCTAGTAATAGCTGCATTGATGGAGGTATATCTAACTCCTTTATTGTTCTAGTCAAGAACTTTCAATCTTCCGGGCTTTAACTCGAATACCTCGCCGTTCATGAGGAGGTTGTTAAGAATTTCTTCGGCATTCTGAAGTTTACTTTTTTTAATGACGTCTTCAAAGTCTGCACCGTCGCCAGAATCAAGGTTCCTTACAAGCCCTAAAACCTCTTCCTGCTCAGAACTGATTTCTGGTTTTTCATCTTCAGATGTTTTATTGGTTTCTTCAACCACTACTTGTAATTTTTCTAACTCTATTTTTCGATATGTAAGCCACTTGACATCATCTACTTTTCTTAGAATCTCGGGTACAATGTACTTTTCACCGTTATACTCTCTAATCTTTCCAATTATCTGCAGAGGGTCGCCAACCTTTAAATTCCTGAACACGTCAATTTCATTAAAGCTTCTCACAGCGATTTCAGCAGAACCGTCATCAACAAAAATATGTTGCTGGATGTCCTCTTCACCGGATATATTTACTATTGTCGCTAAGACATTAACTCTCGATATTTTTTTTCCATAGACCAAGACATAGTTCGGAGACCACCCTTCTTCAACATAGTACTTTCCTTGAATCAGGTCTTTGACCCATACTTTATAAGCAGTCTGTCGTTTTTGCTCTTCCATCCTATATCCTGCTCACAAATCCTCTCCGAGGTTCGAACAAATCTCCTGAACGTTTGAGCTTTTCAATAACTTCGTCAACCTCTGTCTCCGGGATCCCTTTCTCGCTAGCCTCTTTTGCAATGTCTTCAATAGGAATCGTCTTGCCAAGCTTGTTTTCAAGCTCGACAATGATCTCTTTAACAGCAAATATCTTGTTACGCTGCGAGCTGGTGATTCCTGAAGAAATCCGATCTATATCTATCTTGCCTGTTTCTGGATCAATACCAACCTGGCTGAGACAATAGTTGAGAATATCTATGGCTCTTTTTGCATCTTTTTTCGTAACCTTGTTTGAGAGCCTGATCTTAGCATTTGCTTCAGCCATTCTAACCAACGCTTCCAACTGTCTTGCAGTAATCGGGACAGATTTTACACCAGATTCGTCGCTTACGCTGTTACGCATCTCTACATAGAATTTTTTAATCTCTTCAATTGCGCTGTCTGTGAGGACAGGAGAGGCATGTTGTCTAGTATATGCAATGTATTTTTTTAGAAGTTTTGTTTCAATCTCTGGTTCTTCTCCTTCTGGTGTTTGGTGGAGCATGAGGATGTGTTTTGCCATTTTCTCGTCTTTGTCCTGGTCTGGCAGGTCCTTTATAGGAAATATCAAGTCAAATCTGCTTATGAGTGCAGGCGGGAGGTCTATCTGTTTAGCAAGGATATCGTACGGGTCGAACCTGCCAAACTTCGGGTTTGCAGCTGCCAATACTGTGGTCTCTGCCCTTAACGTTGCTTGGATGTTTGCCTTTGAAATTGTAATTGTCTGCTGTTCAAGAGCTTCGTGCATTGCGCTTCTATCTTCAACTGACATTTTGTCCATCTCATCAATACAGCAAAGTCCTTTATTAGCCAATACCAAAGCCCCAGCTTCCAAAGACCACCCTTTAAGAAATTCATCTTTTACAACTGCGGCTGTAAGTCCTGCCCCTGATGCACCTTTGCCAGACACGTACCTGGCTTTTGGAGCAACAATTGTCGCGCGTTTGAGCAACTGGGATTTGCCTGCTCCAGGATCTCCGATAAGCAAAACGTGCATGTCGCCTCTTGTAATCACACCATCTCCTCTGACCTTTTTCACGCCTCCGACCAGTTGCAAGATTATTGCTTCTTTGACTTTGTCATGGCCGTAGATAGAAGGTGCAACAGAGTTAACAATCTTTTCGTATATCCTCCTGTCTGCTGCGAGTTCTTTTATCTTTTCTTTTTCTTCTTCAGTAATCACAATGTCGTAATAATCCTCTTCTACAGCTTCAACGTAATTCGCTTCAATAAGAAGGTCGAACCTTACAGATTGGCTGCCTGAATGAAGGGTGATTGGAATCTCTTTAACTTTCCCAACAACGACTATTTTTGAGCCAGGGTTTGTCCTTTTTTCACTTATTGGCGAGACAAGGTCGTCCTTTAGAAACACGTTTATTCTTTTTGGTTGCTCGCCACCTTCTAGGTTTTCGGGAGCTTCTTCTAAAACCATCCCTTGGGCGTCTATAAGTTCTTTACTTAATAAAATGAATTTTCCTTTTCTTCCGCAGCCGCATCTAGATGGTTCTTTGAATCTTTGTTCGAGCTGGAGAACAGAGATCACGTTTCCACAGCTAGGACATTCAAACTTTGCAGATGTTACCTGTGGCCTTACGTCTGATTTCTGCCTTACAATCCCTTCAACTGTCAGTAGTTTGCCTATGTGGGTACTTCTAATATCTCGTATCCAAATCTTCTGGGTATCTGGAAGATTTTTTATCCGTATCTTAAAACCTTTGACTTCAGAACCAAGGTCGAACTGTTCAATCGCAAGTTCAAATGCTTTAATCAGTTCGTCAGGTGTTTCGAGTAACTGGTCAGCAAGGTCAGGGTCATGTTTTGATATATCTGAGAAATCAATAACCAAATAGTTCTGGCCCTTCCTTACCTTTTCAAGGAGGATGCCGTGGTAACTAGTCTCAATAATTTCATGGAACTTTTTTATTTGTTCAGAGACATCCATTATCTAACCACACCCCCAGAAAATGGAAATTTTATAGTTTATTAATGTTGTTGTTCTTTTTAAATCAATATTTGGCATATATTAAAATCAATACTTAAAAATAAGAATAAAAATACACAAAAAAATAAAATAATTACTTAACTTTCTTCAAGTTAGCAATTAGCTTGTCAAGAGCAACGTGCACTTCATCTTCTGACTTGGTACCTGTACACACTATCTTACCATTGCTGAACAGTAAGAATGTAGCACGTTCACCGCCTTCCTTGCCACCCAGCTTATAAACCAAACCCGGAAACTGTTCTGGTTCGTATTCTGTGTTAGGAAGTTTCATGGCTAAGCTGTTAAGGTTTAAGTCCATGCCAATGCTTCCAGCAGCAACAATGTTCTGGATGTTAATCTTTGGCTCTATCTTGATCTTAACATTGATCTTTTCCAGGCTTTTGATTATCTTTTTAATAGATTCTTTAACCTGGTTAAGGTTTCTAGCTCCAGTGCATACAACTTTACCAGAACTGAAAATCAAAGCAGATGTCTTAGGATCCTTTATCCTAATAACAAGGCCTGGAAACTGTTCTGGATTGTACTCTGTATTAGAAAGCGTTGCAGCCATCTTTTCCAAAGGTATATCGTGCTCTAACGAAGTAGAAACAACGATATTAACTACCTTTATGTCTTTTTTGGTCATATTTATCCCCCCAAACTGATTTTAAGTTATTAAAGCCCCTTTTAAATATTAAAAAGCCCTTATAAAAGCTTCAAATATCATAGTTTCTTATAAGACCTAAAACTTTATAAATTCTTTTATAAAAGATGCAACATTTAAATGTTAAAGAACCCCTTTGTTTCTCATGGAAAATTAACATATAAACCTTTATATCCAATGAATTCGGGCGTTTCAGCAGTTATTGGCTTATTCTAACCCCTTGATTTCGCCTGGAACTCTTTACTAGCGCCCTTAGAATAGTAGCTCTGTACATGTACCCGCTAAGCATGTTCCATCAAATGCGCCATCAAAGTCTTCATCGCAAGGCAAGCCCCCAGCTCCCCAGCATCCGCACTTGTCTGAACTACTTGCTGATTGATCATTATCAATATCAACAACAGCACCAGTACAGAGCTTTAAAATGCCTGATTCTTCATAGCACCACCCATCTGTTGTTAATCCAAATCTGTCAACATTATCACATTCAGATGGCCAGCTAACATCGCAGCCAACACCGATTGTCTTGTATACGGTTTGGTCATAAACTGCTGTACAATCGTCTCCACAGCTTGCAGGGAAGAAAGTATCGGCACATCCAGTGATTGTGGTGCCTGCAATAACGTTATGACATGCAAGATCTGCTGTGCACCCTATTGCTGCATTAGATACACATAAAGAGCTTGAGTCTCTTGCAGATGCTTGTTCGTCGCATTCGTCTATGAAGAATGATTCTCCTCCGAAATCGCACCTTGAAAGCGATGAGCCTTCAGATAACCCATCGCAATCCTCTACATCGCAACTGCAACCCTGGCCAATGCATTTGAAATCTTTATCAGGATTATCTTCATACTCGCATCTGCTTGTACACAGATCTTCAAAATACGGTTCTCCGAAATCGCATTTTCCTGTTGCTTGGCCTGGTTTTTTTCCATCACAAGCAGCTGAGTTCGGCGTACATGCAATATCGCATACACAAGTGCCAGCAATAATCCGTTTACACTCTCCGAAATAACAAGTTGCGTCGCATGCTATGTAGCCTCCATTGTTAAAACCGGTATCGACCGATAAGTCAGGAGAAGAGCATTTGTGTGTATTGCATGCGCCTGTGGCAGGGTTTCCATATATATCGTTAATGTTGAATGATTTCTCAAACGTGGTCCCGTCGAAATCGTAACACTGCGGTTTGTTGATGCTATCACATCCACCATAATCAGCCGCAGGACCTTGGCATCGTTCTGTCTCGTCTCCTTCCCAGTCATTGCAAGCAGAGGGTTCCCAAATCTCTTCAATATCTCCTGAGCAGATGTTGCCTCTTGTGCCGCTGCACTTTTGTTTGAATGTTCTTACATACACATCGTTTTCAGTGCTTCTTTGGGTCGGTTCAATTAGTTGGATATTTTCTCTTAGATCCGGGTTTGTTATTGCACCAGAGTCATCTTCAATAATTGCCTTTATTGTTGAACCAATTTCTTCTGCTGATTCCGGTCTGCATTGATAAGTGGTCTCTTCAAAGCAGATTTTGTCAGTTTCGTATTCATAGTTAACAGTGCAGCATGCATGGTCTGCTTGGAACGGGTTTCCTTGGTTAAATGGGTAAACGGGATCTGTACTTGTGTGGGGTACGCATTTTTTTACATCTATATCTAAGAGTTCAGGGATTGAGCCCGCGTAATTGGTATCTATCCTGAGCTCGAAATTGTGTATCCCTGTCTGTGTAAACTCTGCAGATTTGATATCTCTTATGTCTATTTCTGCATCAGGGATTTTTTGTGCAAGGTCTGTGTACCTATTTCCTGTGGTGAGGTCTATCCAAACTGGGTTTATAACCGTAGTAAAGGCTGCAAATATTTCGCCATCAAGCTCGAAGTAATCTTCAATAGACGCAATGTTTTCGTCAATATCGGAGTATATTTTCTTTGCTTTTGCTTTGATAACAGGTTTATCGGCTATAAGAATCGAGATATTCTGCCAGTCTCTTAGACCTGATTTGTCTTTTACTTGGATAGTCATATTATGCTGGCCAATATCTTTTTTTGCAGTAGTGTAACTTCCATTAGGGAATTCTGGGGAGGTACTCCAGTAGTGCTGTGCTGGAAGTATTGTAATAAAATTGTCGGGCGTTAAAGCAGGATTTAGCTCGAATTCTTCATAATTAAAGAATTCGTCGTAGTCTTCTTTCCAACCATAAACTCCGTAATTTAACTCGTCTAAGTCGTCAGGATCATAACCTTGCACAGTAAAGTTTATTGGTTCACCCTCCAGAACAATAATGTCGTAACCGTCGATTTTAGGGAAGTGGCCAATCCAGTCAAGAACAGGAAACCGGTTCTCTATCATGAACTGCATAGTGTAAGGGGTGTTGTTCACAATAGATTCCTTGTCTTGTATCACCAATAGCGCATCATGTCTCTGCAATCCGCAATCACTACACACTCTTGAGAACATGTTTACGTTAATGTCTTTGTCGTAAAGTGCGGGCTTTTTAAAACTCTCTAGAATCTTAAAATTTAGCTGGTTATTGTCGCCTCCAATCAGTCCTGCGCCAGTGGCGGCTATCTCAAATATCTTCATGAGCCTGACAGGATATTTTGCGCTAAATTCTAACAGTTCAATAACAGGTTCTTCTCCGGAGATTCTTAACTCGAGAGGATATACGAGTGTGACTTCTATGTTGTTCCTTCCAATCACGACCGATGTATTAATATCTCCTTCAACAACAGCATCTTTTATTCCTATCGCAGAGAAGTTAATACATTCCTTTGTCTTGTTTGAGATGTATGTCTGAAGTTGTTCCTGGACAGATGAATGGTCAGCCTCTGATGCAAAGTCGTATGTTGGGCAAGGTAAAAAGAATTGTGCACCTTTTTTATTAGGGCCGTTAAAGTCGCATAATCCTGGAAGAGCGTTTGTTCCAAGATATAGATTTCTTGGACAAGAGTCCAAAGGTCCTAGGCAAGGATATGCGAACGGAGGCGGATAATTGGTTTCTTCAGCAAGTAAAGGTTTTGTTATTCCATATGAAACAAGATTAGAATCAACACGTACAGATTTTCCTGGAATCATTGAACCTCCCTGGAAATCGTAGAGCCTTCCTCCCTGGCGCCCTAACTTTAGCAGCGCATCTTCAATAGTTTGGTCTAAGCATTCTTCGATATAATTCTGGATTCCAGATACTTGGATGGTCTCTGTTAATATCTTTGTTCCCTCTTCTCTTTGTTTTGTTGTTGTAGAAATCTTGACTGCATACATTGTAACTCCAAATACCATAATAACTACCATTCCAAGAATTATGAATAGAGTAATTTGGGATTTTTTAAGCATTAGTTAATTTAAAGAAGCCGCATATTTAAATATTACGCGCACTGGTCAATAACCCCGTTTTTATCAGCGTCAGTTTCATCGTCATATGCGCAAATTTCCTTGGAAGCGATTTTATACTTCCCATCAGTTCCTATTACAATTAACTGTACTTTTGTGGTTCCTGTTTTTGTGTAATCTTCAAGAATAACTGTCCTATTGAAACCTGAAACTTCGCTTACAATGTTGCCTTCGCTTGGTGTGATATCCCAGTAATAGTCTACTATGTTTTCGTTTGTCTGGGCTTCTAGCCTTAGTTCGTGTGAAATGTTTATCTGTTCAGGAAGGTCAATTATCTGCGCATCAGGAGTTGTTCCTGTTTTTGTAATTCCTTTTAATCTTAACTTTGCAGTCAGGTCTTTCCAAGACGCAAGATTGCCTAAGTCTTTTGTTGTGACTACATTATAAATCGGGTAATCTAGGGCTGTGTCTACAGTTATCTTGCAGCTAAGACCTAGTTCTTTTGCGCGATCGCATACGTTTGTCTTGAAATTCTTGAAAATCACGTGATAGTATTCCTGCGCGCTACTTATAGATTCTTTTACGCCTGTGACTTCCATGTCTCCTTGTTCAGCTCTGTATATAACTTTATAGTCCCTCGTAGCGTTAGCGAAGCTTATCTCAACAGGAACATCAGCTATACCTGAAACTGAGATTTGTTCTTTTGTTGGCTTTAATAAGCTTGTAAGCGTAAGTATTGGGTGAACAAAGATGTTTATGAAGATCTCTCCTGCACTCATCTCGCTAGTTAATATAAACGTCTCCTTGGAGTGGATCATGGAGTTTGTTGCAAGGTTGTACCAAGTATCTCCTGAACACTGATGATAGTTTGCGTCAGTAGATTCTAAGGCAGAGTCACAGTTTTTTTCTATTAATAATAAGAATTTGTTATTTGGATCATCAATAGGGAAGTTGAAACTGGTGCCAAGGTATACTTTATTGTCAGTTTCAAGAATGCAGTAGTTGTTTGTGCAAGGTAGTTCAGATTCTTCTCCTGGATAGTTCGCTACGCATTTGAAGTTAGGGAATAAAGTAGTTCCTAAGTTTGTACCTTTGATTATTGTTAGTGTGTCAGTATCATCAACAGTATACTGTGGTCTGTTTAGTGCTGAGTTATATTCGTCGCAGAATATGTCGTAGTCAGACCCTGCAAGCTCCAGCATTTTTTCTCCTAACAGTTTAGTTCTAGATGTCCAAGCTCCATTTTCGCAGTAGTGATCGCCAAAGAACTCTCCGTTAAACACGCAATGCCCAGATCTATAACACTGGTTAGAATCGATGCATATACCGTAATTATCAGAAACAGGTGAAGCTTCATAATCATAACTGTATTTAATATAACCATTTGTCCATTTTGCGTTACTTTCGTTGTTGTAGCAAATGAAGGCGTCAGGTCCAAACCTATCGTGCTGTGGCAAGGATTGCCAATCGACACTTCCAACACCTGCAATATTAAATGATTTTGGATTTGATTGGGCATTTATGAATGGAACAGATGGCACGCATTCGATTCCGTTCCAGCAATAAGCTTTAGGACAGCAAGATTTTTCTGCTAGAGGCGTCTCTGCTGTAACTTCCAGAGGGAATTCAATATCGCCTTTGAATAGTTTTACATTATCAACATAACATTCTGATGTTGTTTCTGCTCCAGTATGTAGCATTACTTTGACAACGTCGTTGTTATCCAAGTCAACGTTTGTCTTGAGTTCACTCCATTCCCCAGTTACATCATTAGTAGTCGACGATTTAATATTTCCATTAGCATTAACTGCTAGATTAATATTTCCAGAAATGCAGTAAACTGTTGCTGTGCATGTGTAAGAACCAGGATCCGAGATTGTAACTTCAATATTGCTAATTCCGTATGAGAACTCGTTATTATCAACTATTTTGATCAAATTATCTTTTTCCTCGAAAGCTGTAACTGTTGAAATATCTCCTTTCTTGTATCCTTCTAATTCAGTTATCTGGTGCCAACTTTTTGCTACAAGGCAATTTTCGTCAACTTCGTTATCGCAATCGTTATCATAGTTGTCGCAGTGTTCTGTGCTTCCAGGGAATCTGAATTTGTTAGAGTCGTCACAGTCTATTTCTCCGCATAATCCTCCTTCAAGTTTAAAGCCGTCTCCATCTTTATCTGTGCCTGCGTCATATCCAGAGCAGTCTTCATCAATATAATTGCAAGGTATGTCTCCAGCTCCTGGGTGGATGTTTGCATTAGTATCGTCGCAATCAGGAGTTCCGCAACCAAGTTCTAGATAATAGCCGTCTTCGTCATTATCGTTGCAATTTCCCCAGACTCCGTCACTACATAATTGGTTTTGGTCATTGGAGGTTCCGCTTGCATAAATAGAACCTTTGTAACAGCAAGGGTTGTTAGCTCCCGGGTTGTTAAATGTTGCAGTTCCTTCACAACATCTGCCAGGGGTGTTTATATAATCTCCTTGGCCGTTTGTAAGATATTTGCCATCTGCACAGTCAAGGCAGTACAGGTTGAACATGGCGCCGCCTCCATGGCTTGAAAGGTCAGCGAATTGGTAGTCCATCTTTGAGATGTATCTGGTTGGGAATGTTGATACAGTCATTTGTATGGAGTTCCCAGTAACACTTGACCACGAGAACCTATGGCTGTTTGTGTCTGTGGTCATGGCGTGTTCTCCAACAATCCAGTCACCTGGACAACCTGATGCATCATATACATTTCTGAACCATAAGTACGCTTTATAGCATTTTGGACCTGCGCCATCTGTGCCAATCTGATAGTTGTAATTTTCATAGTTAGTTGTTCCGCAATTGCCATAGACTCCGAGCGTATCTGAATAAAAATTGTAACCTCGTATATCAATGCCGCTACAATACACCCAACCATCACAGTAACCATATGTTCCTGATTTTGTGCTTGATGTATGTGACCAGGCACATACATTTTCACAGGCACTTGCACAGTTTTGGATAGGGATGTATCCAGCATTTACAAAGCTACCTAAAGCTATGCAAATAAAAATACAGAGTCCAAAGTAAATTTTGCGATTCATTTATTATTGTTTATTTTGGTACTGCGATTATCATGTAAGAGCCATGGTATCCTCCTGCGCCTTCCATCGAACAGCAGAATTGTGTTCCTGAATCTGATGTTATTTCCCCCCCCAGAAAGTTAGTGTGGCTTTGTTCAAAAGTCCATTGAGCCCAGCATCCTGCAACAAAGTTGATTTTGTGTGTGGCTACACTTGTTCCTGTAGGCGGAGTCATTGTGTGGCATCTTTCCCAGTATACGTCGCTATCTACTATTACGTTTCCTTCTAACACGCCTGTATCTATCTTTCCGTTTCCGTTCTCATCTATACTGAGGCTACCTGTTGAATCTGTAGCGATCCTGTCTAAAGATAGCCAACCTTTTGTCCTGTCGATTGCTCCAGAAGCTAATATTCCAAAGCAGACTATTAATAGTATACTTAAAATATACAAATGTTTTTTCTTAATGCTTATCTCGATTTTCATTTTATCACCCTGCGTTGATTGTAACAGTAATTTGTCCTCCTGAATTCTTTTGCCTGTCCCAACATTCATATTTGGTCCAGGTAGATGTGCTTCCTGATCGTAAATTTAATATTGACGAATGTTCTGTAGTTAAATCGTATGTCATTAACTGGTCTATTGACGGCACTACAATTAAAGGTGCGATACCTAATCCTGGTGTTGTAGGTTCCCAACCCCAGCCAATAGCCTGACAATAAATATCTTCATTACCTCTGATTAAGACCTCTGTGCTTATTCCAGTAGCTGTGCCTCCTGCAGGAGTTACAAGTTCTAAAACTGGCGCTTGTGTATCTTTGCATACTTTGTACTGGCTATAGCAACCTTCGCTACAAGAGTAGCTTTTTTCGGATTTTAAGTTGTTTGAGCAGATATATTCCTTAAGATTTGTTTCGTCTATGCACGAATCTATAAATTCGCCAGAATCTTCTACATTTTCTGTTATGACACTTCCTGGGATATACATTGAGTCTCCATCACTGTCTATACAGCTAGGTTCATTGTTGATTTCGCAACATAACTTATCATAATAGGAGTCACATTCCCCAACATGCAGGTTTGTATAGTCGTTTCCATCTTTTGAAGATAGTGATAAGATGCAAGCATCGTCTCCGCACGTGTTTTGTCTAACTTCGCATTCTAGTTTTCCAGGGTTTAGGCTTGCATACAGGTCAATGCCATAGTTTTCTAAAGCAGGGACTTCAACAAATGCATTAGTTTCAGAGTCAAGGCTTATCAATGGTGTCTCGCCACTTGTGACGCTTGTTGAAAGTGTTCCAGGGAAGTTGCAGCAAACTTTGTACTTAAAATTATTATATGTGTTAAGTTCTGCTCTGGCGTTTGTCCTGTCTGATAGGTGAAGAATATCAAACTCAGAACCCCTACATTCTGTTCTTACTTCGCAAGCCAAATCGCAAGGATCGCACAGCTCGCCGCCACAGTCTACTCCGTATTCGCCGTTGTTAATGATTCCGTCAGCACATGAAGCTAGAAGGTCTTTGTTTCTTGAAATTAAGAGGTTTAGACCTGCAGGAACCTCTTTAGTAGTATTTCTTTGGCTACTTACAGCATCTCCAGAAGGTTCTTTACTCCATTTATTCTCATAAGAGCAGAAATAATCTCCGCCGATTTCACAGTATTCAGCGTTTGAGAATGGAAGGTTTTGTGAATATTTTGAACTGTCTGTACAGACCTTGTATACTTGGTTATCCGAGTAGAGCAAGTCTGAATACTGTTCACTTAAACCTGATGCGTTTGCTACAGTATTATTAATTTCAATAGGTACGTTGTTCCAACATCCGTACAATGTGTCTGCATAATACTCAGAAGTGTCATCGCCACAGCACTTTGACCCTGACCAAGAATATGATGCTTGCTTATCACAAACAAATTGGTAAGGTGGTCGATTATTGACAGAAACCCCTTCTGCGTCAAGGTCTTTAACCCAAATAAAATATTCTCCTGAACAGTACTGGGTGTCTTGGTTCTTGACCATCAAACCGCTTATTTCTACTGTACTTGTTTTCAGAGCTGTTGCAGTAAAAACAAGTTCAGCAATATCTTGTTTATTTTGTAAGTCTGTTATTGGTATAGATATATGTATCCATCTATCTGCTGCCCATTCTGACTTTGCGTGGTCTACTATCTTTCCACTGAATATCTCTTCATTCAATGCAGTTTTTATATAAATCCTACTGGGTGGTTGGTCGAATTTTATATCGAATTCAAGTGTCTGGAAATCTGTCCAGTTTTTTAGTCTTTCAATCTCAACAGTATGGGTGTCTGGTAGAAGCGGGATGGTAAATGACTTTGTCGGTTCAAGGGTCAGGGATGTAGATGTCATGCCTGGTTTTACTGTTTTTTCTGGTTGAGCTATGTTTTTACAATAGCCATCGCAACATTCAAGAATTATGTCTCTTCCTGCCTGTGCCGTACATAAGAACGATTTGCCTTTATCAGTGTCAATGATCCAGTCAGGATCAATAGGTACTGCATCTCCTGGTCTAAGTAACTTGCCGCTAACAGGACTTGCCCCTGGCTGCGTATGGCACTCGTAAACTGCAGGAATACCTCCTGGCTCAACAGTACCTATTGCGTCGTAAGTGCCTATTTCTGTTATCTTAAGGAACGAGTCTGCGCCTGCAGCATCTATCCATCTTGGTCCGCCAGCAGTAGATGCACAGATCTTGCCGTCTTCAACAGTTCCCAGGTTTGTTGCTTTACAGACAATCCAGAATGCGTTTCCTGCTTCGGTCTTTCTAGTAGCGTGCATGTATGCGTTTTGAATCTCTGAAACCTCGTCAGCGCTGTGCCAGTGCCATTTGTTGTCGTTCAGGTAGTTGAATGCGCAAACTTGTTTGTTGTCTGTAGATAATATCCCAGAATCATCGAGTTCTCCATCATCGCCACAACAACCTACATTCTCAAGCCATTCCATATTTGATAGGATATCTTCACAGTACTCTTTTGAGCCGTCTGCATCAAGTTCTATTGCTGATTCAGAGTGCATTCCTATAATCATGTTACTGATAGGGACATTCCCCACGTCTATGTACATATTTCCAGCCACCGCATAACTTACTACATAATTTTCTATACGATTCCAGCCTTGGTTTAGAGTAACTTGTATGACTAGGTTGTTAGGTGTATAATGCGGTCCTGAAACGCCTATTTGAGCTCCTTGAGAATTAAATATGTAAATCATGTTTGTACCATAGAGGTATGTCATGTATATCTTGAATGTTTTAGGGACTGGTGCATAGACCCATGTTTGGAATTTGTACATTTTTCCATATCCTTGGGGGATTGAGTGACTAACAACGTATGTTCCAGTCTGGGCTACTGCATTGGTGCAGCCCAGGTCTTCACTAGGAATTGTTGTGGTTGTAGAACCTGTAAAAACGCTGCAAGTTTTATCTGCGATCCAGCTTGCCCGGAAATCATTTGGATTTGAGAGACGACATCCGTACCCTATATCTTGAAACCATGCGTGGTTCTGGTAATTGCCTTTTGGACCTCTTGGGTTGCACGTTGCTGCAAATACAGAACTAGATAATAACACTATAAATATAGCTACGAATAAAAACAAGCTTTTTTTCATATACACTCCTCTTTTTTCAAAATAAGTAGTTTAATAAATGGCTATATATAAATGTTTTTCTTTTTCTTATACTAGTTTTGCTCCTTTAGCTATGAAATCTGGGGATTTTTCTTCTTTATTTTCTTTGACTCTAAATTTTATTATCACAGAATTCTCTTTTGCTTGCTTTGTATCCATTCCAAGAACTTTTCCTAAAGATTCAAGGTCTTTTTGGTTTCTCATGTAACCTGGTTTGGTTGCAAATGAAGCGAGTACTGCTTTAACTTTATACTTTTTGCATAATCTTATGTTCTGCATTATCCTTCCAAGAAGCCTTGGTCTGTTTCTTGAGTTTAGAATTAAATCAAAAGACAGACCGACAATAATTTCGTTGCGCTTTGCAAGTTTGCAGAACACTTGATTAAGGCCGGAGTTTCTGTAATAGATAAAATCACCTCTCTTAGAATCTTCAAGAGAGAAAACAATGTCTGGTTTAGAATGCTCGAATACTGCTCTGTTATTATCAGAACTTTTTACAAGGACAAGATTGCATAATTTCCTTGCTCTGTCGAGCTGTTTGTAGTTGGCAAGGATTCCATAATTAATTTTTATTTTCTTTGTTGTTAGTCTCTTTATTTTTGCAAAAACATTAAAATCATAGACAAAACAGATTTCTTTGTGGCCTAGCTTAACACCTATATCGATAAATTCTTTTTCATTGTTCTTGGGGAATACGATATCTATCATTTTACTAGTTTCAATAGTTCACATGTTTTACAAAGTTCTTTTCTTGCAGGTTCTCCACACTTTTTGCATGACTTTAGTTCTTCTTCTGTATGGAAATGTTGTTTTAATCTAGGAAGTATCTTTAGAAAGTTATTGACTATGTTGTATTTAATATTCTTATTCTTTTTTTCTAATTCATTCAGAGCCTTTTTAACGGAATTTCTATAAGACGCGATTGAGCAAGGACAGTCTGTATAAATAACATCAAAATTATTTAGTTTTGAGTATATGGCGACCTCATTTTCTGAAATTAAATAGAGTGGTTTAATCCTTGGAACAAATCTTTTGTCTTTTATCAAGCCAGAGATTGGCCCGATTCTTGCAGACATCTCAGGGTTTCCTCTAAAGAAGTTCATCATAATTGCCTGGGCTTCATCGTCCATGTTGTGGCCTAGAGCAACCTTATCTGCCTTTAGTTTTCTGCAGAACTTGTTTACCAAGTATCTTCTTAAGACTCCGCACACAGTGCAAGAGTTTAGTTTGTAACCCTTTGACTTAAATAAAGACGTTAGATAGCATAAAGAGTGGCCGAACTTCTCCTTGAATGAAACATGATGGAGCTTGATCTTGTACTTTTTACAGAACTTTTCAGCATTGGCAAGGTTTTGTTTTGAGTAGTTGCCTATGAACGCGTTTATTGTGATCGCTTCTACATCATACCCCAATTTATGGAGTATATATAATAGTACTGTTGAATCTTTGCCACCAGAGAATGCTACTAGAACCCTATCTTTCTTTTTTATTAACTTGTATTTGTCTATGGTTGTTTTAACTTTATTTTCAATGTGGCTGATATAATGGTCTCTACAGTAATTGTCAGCAATTGCCTGCCTTTTGCATTTCTTGCATTTCATACTATTATTATAGTATAAGGAGTTATTTAAAAAAGTATTTGTGAAATCGTTATGTTTGAGTATATAAAGCTTTTAAAATTACTTGGTTGTTCTAGGGGGTATGGGTAAAGAATTTAAGAATACAAGGGTTGATTGGTTTTATAATTTCACTGTAAGCGGGGTAATCAGGACTTTATGTCCTAGAATATACAATCTTAGTATAGAGCGCAGAGAGAGGATTCCTGAGAAAGGTCCTGTTGTTGTGTGCTATAAACATCAGTATTTTGATGATCTGTGGATGCTCGGCCATGCATATGAAGGGCATTATCTTAACTGTGTTGCAAAGCCTCAATTGTTCGGTTCAGGCCATGATAAATTCTATAAGACTGCTTTCTGGACATTGTTTGGAAAGGTGATTGAAAGACTGGGGGCTATCCCCATTAGCCGTCAAAAAGACCCTGATTTTAGTCCGGCTAAACTTCGTAAAGCCTTAAGGTATGTCAATAATTTGTTGGACAGAGGCGAGTTTGTTCCTGTAGCTCCCGAGGGTACGAGAGTTCCTGGCGAGGTCGGAAAACCTGATTTTGATATGGCGAGGTGGTTGGTGAAGTATCAGAATAAAAGTGGCAATATCATTACATATCAAGACGTGGGAATTGAATATTCAGAAACTCCGAAGGGAGGCACAGTTATCATGCGTCGACCTGATGTAATAGTCAGGATTGGAGAGCAATTCCAGATTGATGCTTCTGACGAAGATGCTGCAACTGACGAGTTGACTAAGAGAGTAATGAAAGAGATTAGGGAACTTAGCGGATTTTAGATAATTCTTCGTTAATTTGTTCTTCTGAGTATGCGATTAGCGGTCTTAGGATTAGGCCTTGGAAATCAT
>JAHWHD010000059.1 GCA_019323525.1 Candidatus Woesearchaeota archaeon | reverse complement strand
GGAGATCCTTTGTTTATGCGCGACGACAGGTTTCCGTTCTCGCTTCACTCAAAACATATTACAGAACCTTGGAAATGCGATCCTGTGACAGCATACTTCACACCAAAACAGATAGCTATCCCTAGGATGATACCGTGCAATGGCCAGGATATCGGCTTGAAAGGTGTATTCGAGAACAGGAGAAACTTCCATAACGCAGCTAACCTTGCGTCTGTAATCACCTGCGACCTTCCTGCTAAAGACTGGGAGGTTGCTCAAGCAGTTGAAATTTATAAGGGAACAGACGTCGCAGCTGCTCACGCATACTTTGACGACTGGAGCAAGTGCACTTATGAATTTGACGAAGACAGGCATGGCTGGCCTGGTATGCCTAATGATCTTAAGGAAGTGGTCTACCATCCTAATCCAAGTATATTAAACCCAGGCAACATAAGAGCTCTGGTACATCACAATCACTATCATAGAGGTTTCCACCCTATGTCAACAGCAGGCTTAATTGCTGGAAGGATTGAGTTTAATAAGAATTACATGGAAGAGAATTTTTACAGGTACGACGCTCTGAAGAGAGCGATTGGCTGGACACGTCCATTCTTTACTGAGATTGCTATTGGAGCCGCAGACTGGCGTAACACAGTCAACTGGTAACTACATCTGAACCCATTACATTTTTAAATAACTCATAGCTATCTGGACTATGAAGAAAGATAGTCAATCAAAGAAAGAACTTTCAGATATTCTTAATCAAATATCTTCAGGTTACAGATTATTAGCAGACGGTTATCAGGCTCTTTCAGATTATTATAAGAGCCAAGAACAACCCAAGGAAAAAACAAAACCTTCAAAAGAACCAAGAAAATCAAAATCATCAAAAAAATCTACTAGCCTGGAACAATCAGTAGAGGTTCACAAGGTACCTATTGATCTTACAATTTTCCAGGACCCAAATTTCAGTATAGACAGCAGAGGCATTGCAGGCCTTACAATGCAATCCAGAACAAAAGTCAGCCAAAACGTCTACCATTACAGAAAAGCAAGCCCAAAACAGAGGGAAGAGGTAGACTCTCAAAACATTGGCAAGCGCAAAAACGAGCCTACAAAGCTTAGAGTAGAGACCTGGAGAAAGGTTGATGCTGCCTTTGATAGGCTATATCGAGAGAGGGTGCTAGGTGAATCTGCAGATTCAAACTCAAAATCTCCTAGAAGAATACATGCAAATAAAAGTTCAGCAATTCCTGAAACTCTTGCAGACCTAACTCTTGACACACTAGTCTCGCCTAAGGCAGTAGCTGTACAAGCAGGTGTACTGGCTACGTTTAGATATCAGTTAAATCAATATAAGACCCAGAATCCTGATTTCGCGCGCAGATGGGAATCTGAATCAGAAGGAAACAGAAAAAGCTTCAGGGTTCCGTTAAGACTCTTACTTGAGGGAGCTTCATGTTTACATGAGTATTACGGACAATTTGTTGATCTTAGCGAATTAGGCATGTCTGATAAACAGTCAGCAACAGACAAAGAAACTCCAAAATCAAAACTTTCAAAAACACAAAAAACAAAATCATCAAAACCCGAAAACCAACAGAAAACAAAAAAACTAGAACCTGCAAAGCCGAGAAAACCAAGACCGCTTGAAACACTTCTAGGAGAGACTCATAACACAGCTACTAGAAGAGAGATTGCAGAATCAGCAGGCCTTTCTTACAAAGACTTTTCTGGCATGATGAAAGATGCATGCGCACACGACCATGGGCTTGAGCAAGCTTTCACTAGATATGTTGTTGATACCAAATCAAGTTCTGGCAGGGAAAAACCTGTTTGGGTATTTGAAAACGTTCTTATCAAATACGGTATTGTAAAGACTGGAACATTAAGAGCCGACCCTTTGTCCCAATACACTCTTCACCAAGCATCTGAAGCTGTTGATGTTCCTCAGGACAATCTTGAGGAACAACTTGCCATATTCAAGGGCGAATACAAAGGCAAGATCCCTGGCTGGGCAATAAACCTGGCTCTTGGCAGGGACATATACGCACTTGATGTCCATGTGCCTAAGTTTCTTTCAACTAAGAAAAGAACTTTCCTAACACAGGACCTCAACATTATCATAGACCTTTGCAAGGTTAACACGTACAAGGTTGACATGGCTCCAGTCGAAGTATCAATTGGCAAGAGCAAACGAAAGATCGAGCTTAACAGGGTAGCTTATGCAATGTCAAAAAGACAACAGAACTGTAAACCAATCCCTTGCAGACCAGGCAATGCAGACATTACATATTTAAACAACCAATAATCTTTCTATACTCATGAAACTTGAATCACTTAAATCTAAAATTCCGGATGAACTCTACACAATCCTGTCCAAGGACATAACAGACCTAAGACCTTGCCAGG
>JAHWHD010000058.1 GCA_019323525.1 Candidatus Woesearchaeota archaeon | reverse complement strand
CTTAAATGCCCTTCAGATTTTAAAGTTGGTTATAGTCCTGAACGTATTAATCCCGGAGATAAAGAGCATACGATTGACAAAGTTGTAAAGGTTGTTAGCGGTGTTGATGATGATGCTTTGCATAGGATATCTCGCCTATATTCTAAGATTGTCAAGGCGGGCGTTTTTCCTGCAAAATCAATCAAGACTGCGGAAGCTGCAAAGGTAATTGAGAATATTCAAAGGGATTTGAATATAGCATTGATGAATGAACTTTCTCTTATCTTTAATATCATGGGACTAAATACAAAGGATGTGCTTGAGGCAGCGTATACTAAATGGAATTTCCATAAATATTTTCCTGGACTTGTGGGTGGCCATTGTATCGGTGTTGATCCTTACTACTTATCTCATAAAGCAGAGGAACTGGGTTTTCATCCGAGGATTATTTTGTCTGTTAGAGCAACAAATGACTATATGGCAAAGCATGTTGCCAATTTAGTTATAAAAGGGCTTAATCAGGCAGGCAAGGTTTTGAAAAATAGTAATGTCTTACTGCTTGGATTGACATTTAAGGAGAATGTTAGGGATCCAAGGAACTCGAGAGCAAAAGATATTATTTCAGAGTTGAGAGAGTATGGGATCTGCGTATCCGCATATGAACCTAATCTTGATGATGATGTTGTTTCAGATATTTTTGATGTTGAACCAGTAAAATTAGATTCAGTTCGTGCTATTGATTGTATAGTCCTGGTCAATAATCATTCAGCATTCAACCCGATTACGCTGGATGTTTTAGCAAATATAACGCGCGGTATTCCTGTATTAGTTGATGTAAGAAATTTCTTTGATCAGGATGGGGCAAAAAGCAAAGGCTTTATCTATAAATCTTTATGAAAAAATGAAAACAGCGGCAATTATTCCTGCATACAATGAAGAGAAGAATATTGCTGATGTAATTCTGAAAACAAAGGGGTGTGTGGACGAGATTATTGTTGTGGATGATGGTTCAAGGGATTCTACCTTTATGATGGCTAAGCAAGCAGGAGCCAATATTGTATTAAGACACATGGTTAATATGGGCAAAGGTCTTGCGATGAATACTGGGATGGAGGCGGCATATAAGATTGGTGCGGATGTTGTAGTCTTCATAGATGCTGATGGTCAACATGATCCTGGAGATATTTCCCGTTTAGTCAATAAGTTGAAAGACGAAAATTACGATTTAGTTACAGGCGTGAGGCGTTTCAATAAGAACATGCCCATTATATTTAGATTTGGTAACCAGTTCCTGGTGGCTGCATTTAACTTTCTATTTGGCACTAAGATGAGCGATCTTTCAAATGGCTTTAGGGCGATAAATATGAATTCTCATAACGATTTAAAATGGAACTCTTGCGGTTATGCTGTTGAAACTGAGATGCTTGCGAATGCAGCTCGCAAAAACCTAAGAATTGGAGAACTTTCAATAGAAACAAAATATCTGGATAGATATAAAGGCACCACAGTTCTTGATGGAATCAAAATCTTTTTAAATATGTTGATGTGGAGAGTTAGATAATGGTAATGTTACTGCAGATTGTGGGAGTTTTGTTTGCTTTAGGCATGATGTTTCTAACTTATCTGCATTTCAGAAGAAAGGAGTTCTATGTTTCAGACCTAATAGTTTGGGTGCTTATCTGGTTTGGTTTTATTTTCGTCGTACTTTTTCCTGAAGTGTTTAGGATTGTTCTCCAGACCTTTGCAATACAAGGTCCTTTGTGGTTCATCACGATAGCTGCAATTATCTTTCTGACAATACTTGTCTTCTATCTACATTTTACTGTAAGAAAGACTCAGAGAAAGGTGCGGCACATGGTAAAGGCTGTTGCTTTAAGGGATGCTGATAATGAAAAGAATAATGACAGTGGATCTGGAGTATGATTTTGAGACTCAAGGCGTTGGTAATCTCCAGCTTCTTCCAAAAATACTTGATTTCTTTGATAATCAGGATATCAAAGCGACTTTCTTTGTAGTTGGTTCTTTAACAGAGACGCATGAAGATGTTATTAAATCTATACCTTCTAAGCATGAGCTTGCATCGCACTCTTTTTCGCATAGACGTTTAAGCAAGCTGAGTACAGACGCTCTTGAATATGAAATAAGAAAGTCGAAAGAGGTGTTAGGGAAGAGCTGTGTGGGTTTTAGGGCTCCTTTCTACATCTTTGATAAAAGATTGTTTCCTTTGCTTAAGAAGAATGGTTATCAATATGACTCTTCTTTATCTACTTTTTTTCCTGGCAGATATTTTCACTTGTTTAGCAGCACAAAACCGCATATGCTGAATGGGCTGGAGGAACTGCCAATTCCTAATTTTTTTCCTAAGCTATTGCCTGCTGGTCTTTCTTATTACAGGCTTTTTTACCCGTTTTCAAAACTATTTAGGGTTCCTTACATGATATATCTGCACCCCTGCGAGTTTCTTAATAAGAAGATGAGTGACGATATTGGTTTTTTTGTGAGGAAATTATACGGTGTTAATACTGGTAACAAGGCTTGGAGTATATTTGAGAATCTAATCAGACAATTAGATTGTAAATGGGTGACGTGTAAGAACTTTTTAGATTCCAAGTCCTTCCCGCAGCCAAGGACCGATTAGCTTTGAAATAAATATGGGTAGCTTCTGCCATAGCTTGATATATTTTTGGTAATTTGGGTTTGTAGGATCGACATCAGGAATTTCATGTTGGCTAATGTAATACCTTCTAAGGTCCTTTAATTCTCCGCCCCATTTTCTTTTGTATTCCATCTGTCCAGAGTCTTCCCTGGTATGGCCGAAATCAAAATAAGCGTAGCCCCTATCATTCGCCCATTCAATAAATCCCCAATGTACAGCGTCATTTGGTCTTAAATGTAAAAACTTTTTTTCAGAAACTGCAATAATAATGTGAACTCTATTACTGCAGCAATATCCTATTAGAATGGAGATGAGTTTGTTCTTGTAATACGCTCCGAAGATTTTGCCTAAGCCATTTTTTATAAAGAACTTATAGAAATTCGAGAAGTATTTTTTTGGATACGGCAGTTCTCCGAACTCTTTCATATTTTTTAAATAGATTTTATACAATGAATTAATCTCATTTTCTGGAACCTCTTTAACAACAATGCCGCCCATTTGCGATTTTTTAATAGCTTTTCGTTTTGATTTTTGAATTCCTTTCCAGACAGCTTCTTTATCTCCTAGCTTAAGAACAAACCTCTTGTATTGTTTCTTTTGGTATTTTTCAAACGATTGGTCAAACCTTTCAATTCCTTGTCTGATTTCTATATATCTATACTTCCCGTTTTTGATATTTTCTAAAATTTCATGAATAATTGGATTTTCTTCTCCGCATGGTCCTCCATAATCGTTGAACGCGCATGATACTGTTTTTTCCTGGAATATAGAGAAGTATTTTGCCAAAACCTTGCGCAGCCCTGGTTGATTTACATGAAAGAACGGGAATACGGTGTTAATGTGCTCTCTTTCTCTTATTCCAAAATACTGCGGCTTAATGTTTGGGAAGGTCTCTTTAATAAAGTTAAGATACTCTGGTCTGTGAAATATATAATGTTCATTATTCTCCAAGAACCATCTCCATTCTTCGCCATCTTCATCAAGTTCAATTATCATCTTGTGCGCATGTTATGATTGTAACGTCAACAATATCCTGTACAGAACAGCCTCTGCTTAGGTCGTTGACTGGTTTATTGAGGCCTTGGATTATTGGTCCTATAGCCTTAAAGCCGCCCAATCTTTGTGTTATCTTGTAAGCTATATTGCCTGAGTTCAGGTCTGGAAATATTAGGATATTCGCGTCGCCAAGTATTTTGCTTTCAGGGAACTTCTGTTTTGCGATTTCTGGGACTAATGCGGCATCTACTTGGAGTTCTCCTTCAACGATAAGTTCTGGTTGTCTTTCTTTAATCAGTTCAGTCGCTATCGCAACTTTGTCTACAGTCTCGTGTTTTGCTGAACCTTTTGTCGAGTATGAGAGCATGGCTATCCTTGGTTTAATGCCTAATGATCTCGCGGATTCTGCAGTTGTTATAGCTATCTCTGAAAGTTCTTCTGAACTTGGATTAATGACAAAGGCGCAGTCTGCAAAGATCAGATCTTTTTCTTTTGACATGATAAAGTAGCTGGATGCTGTTTTTATTCCTTCTTTAGTTCCAATAATCTGCAATGCGGGTCTTAGAGTATCAGATGTGGGGTGTCCAGCGCCGTATATCAAGCCATCTGCCTTCTTGTTTTTCAGCAGCATCATTCCGTAATAAATAGGTTCTTTCAAAAGTTCTTTTGCTTGGTCTAAAGTCATGCCTTTGTGTTTTCTAAGTTCATAGAACTCTTCGGAATAATCCTCCGCAGGGTTAGTTGAGTCAATTATTTGAATATTGTTTATGTCTATTTTTAATCCCAATGACTCGATCTTTTCAATAATGTTCTTAACGTTGCCTATGAGTATTATTTTAGCGATGCTTTCCTTTGTAATAAGTTCTGCTGCTCTTAGTATTCTTTCATCAAGAGCTTCAGGAAATATTATTTTTTTATTTTTTCCAATGATTGTTTCTTTAATAGTTTCAATAATCTCCATTTTCACACACCTTTTTAATTTTTTTAATAATGTACTCGATCTGCCATAATGGTCTATTAAGCGAAAGGGTTAGATGTTTTTGTTCTGATTCTTTTGCAAGGGTTCCTTTTTCACTTAGATCTTTGTAATCAAATAATGGAATCAAATCAATCTTTTCTTTTAATAATCTTCTCATAAACTCTTCCCTATTCTTTACCATAAAAACAAAGTACAACCATGAAGGGTTTGAATCTTTGATTGGGGTTACAAAATCTATCACTCCATCAAGCTCTTCTGCAAGAAGGTTTGCGTTTCTTCTTCTAACTGCAAGGACTTTTCTATGCCTTCTTAAGATAGAAAGGTTGATTTTCTCAGCTGATTTTGGGAATTTGCAGTCGAAGCTTTTTTGTTCCTTCTGCAAATCTTTCTGCAACCTTTTGTAAAAAACAGGATATAGTTTAGGGTTAAATGCTATTTTGCTTATTAGTGCTTGGGCTGCATTTTTAATCATAACTGAAGGTGGAAATTTTTCATTCTCCCTTTGACTCATCTCGTTATTAGATGCTACCATGCCTCCAATAAAACCTCCTTTGCTGATGCCAAAAGAATAGATTGCATAGTCCCCAAAAGTACCTGCTAATCTCTGCTTATAAGTTGTGCCGAGAGCTGCGCAGCAGTCTTCGATTAATGTTACTTGGTTCTTTTTGCAGAGTGCTGCAATCTTGTCTATCTCTGGTATAAATCCGAAGTTGTAGGGAATAATCAATGTGTCGATATTCTTAATAACCTGTTTTATTTCTTTAATATTAACAACTGCTCCAGAGTCAATGTATATCGGTTTACATCCTGCAGATTTTACGGCTCTATCTACTACTTTGCATGTAAATGATGGAAGTCCAACTCTGGCTGCTTTGGTATCTTTAAGGATGAGTTTTAGTGCGTTTCTTCCAGAAGACGTCCAGTATCTGAAACTAAGGGGAATAAATTCCTTTAGTGACTGATAGTCTTTGTTAAAAGCAAGCAAGTCCTTTGGTCTTACTGATATGCTTTGGTGAGGTATTAACATGTTTTTCTCCACTAGAAGTTTAGTATTTAAATATTATGCAATACTAATCAACACTACGCCAAATATGATGAAACATATGCCTAGCCACTTGAACTTGTTCATTTTCTCTTTTAAGAATTTTATTGAAAGAAGTGCAACCCAGATGTAGCTTAATGATGCAATAGGATATAGTAATGAAAGTTGGCCGAATTTCAGACCTGTAATAAAAACCATGCTAGATATTACAAAAAGCGTAGCGCCTATGTAAAAAGAGGGCACTTTTAATATCTTGAAAATGTTGAGTGTTACGTGTTTAGAAGTGCGTTTAAAAAATATCGAGCCAGGAGCTCCTATCATAGATGCAATGCCTACTAGTGTAATTCCAATAAGTATATTGTTAACCATTCTCGTCTCCTTTTGTGATCAGGGTTACGCCAAATGCGATAAATCCTATTGCGAATAGCTTTAGCAAACCTAAATCTTCATGCAGTATAAAATATGATATCAATATAACAAATATGTAACTGATTGATACGAGCGGAAACATTACTGAGAGATCGCCAAATTTCAATGCGATAATCAAAAGAACAGCTCCGATACCGCAGAAGCATAATGCAAAAAAATAATTATAGTTTGTGATTATGCTCATGATGTTCCATTTGAATGATCCAGAACCATATTTAAAGAATAATTGGCCTGTTGAAAGGAAAAGGCTGCTTATGATCATCACTGCAATCCCTATCTTTGTGCCTTTGTTCATCAGCGCGATTATCTTTAACAAGATATTTAAAGCTTTCCCATTTTGCCATTGCGTATGAAGATATGCTTTGTAAATCCTACTAAGATACTAAGAAGGCCGATAGTTGTGCTGTGCAGGCTTTTGGCTGATAAAGGCCATAAAGTCTCTTTGATGTTTCCTAACGATCTTAAGGATCCTCTTAAGGGGCTTTATTATTTAAAACTTTTAAATCATCCGAACATTAATCTTATTAAAATCCCTTCTTTTTATATCCCGTCGCTAAGGTATGCTTTGCCTAATCCTTTTAGGATAATCAGGGAGTCTTGGAAGATTCTAAATCAGCATGATATAGTTCATATCTGGGAATACTACTATCCTTACTCCAGTGTTCCAGTGCTTTTAAATATTTTTAAAGGAAAGCCTGTGATTATCACTACAGATGGTTTTCTTGGGTACTCTACCCTCTTTGAGTCCAAGAAGTTGAGGATGTTTGCTAAAGCATATACGCAGCTATTCGCACGCTGGAGCCTGTTTAAGCTCTGTAAAAGGTTCACTGTATACGGAAACCCTCTTGTGCCATTTGCGAGGAAATTAGGCATAAATAACAAGAGATTAAGGGTATTGTCTACGGGTATTGATGTCTCGAAGTTTGAGAATGTTCCCAACGGAATCAGAGATGAGTTTATATTTAAAGATGAGGTTTTTATCTTGACGATATCTGCGCTTTATGACAGAAAGAGGGTTGATGTTTTTATAAAGACGATTATTAAGTTGCTAAACAATGGATATAATGTTAAGGCTGTTATTGTCAGCGACGGGCATTTAAGGAATTGGTTAGAGGGTCTTGTGCCTTCACATTATAAAGATAAGATTGTTTTTGCAGGATCTAGGACTGATGTTCCTGCATTTGTAAACGCGTGTGATATCATGTGTCTAACCTCTTTAGGCGAGGGTCTGCCTGGGGTTATAATGGAGGCAGCTGCATCTGGAAAGCCGAGTGTAGCAACCAATGAAGGATGTACGGCTGATATTGTTTTGCATGGAAAGACGGGATTTTTAGCAGAGCCATTCAAGCTCGGACAGTATTATGATTATATTGTGAAGCTTGTTGAGGATAAAAACTTAAGAGAGAGAATGGGTTTGGCTGCGAAAGAGCATATCAAGAGATTTGACTGGAGCAATGTTCTGCATAATTATGAGAAAATGTATTCGGAGCTGTTATCATGAGTATCGGCTATAAGATTGGCAAGAACCTGACATTTGCACAGATTGTAAAAAGAGGCATCTTGAAAAATGAGGTTTTGAAGTTAAAGGGAAAGATTCTTGATCTTGGATGCGGTAATGGAGAGTATTCTTATCTTATGGCAAGCCAGGGGAATCATGTTGTTGGTGTTGATGCAAAGGTTGGTTTTAAATCGAAAAGAAGTAACCTAAGGTTTGTTGAGGTTGATGCACATAAACTTCCTTTTCCGAGTAATTCATTTGATGCTTGTCTTTGTGCTGCTATGCTAGAGCATGTAAAGGATCCTGAGAAGATAATTAAGGAGGCGCATAGAGTTCTTAGGCCTGGTGGTAAGCTTATTGTTACAGTGCCGTTTTTGCAAGAGGTACATGCAGACCCTTATGATTTTAGAAGGTATACTTCTTATGGCCTTAAATTGCTCTTGAATAAACTCGGTTTTAAAGTATTGAGGATGAAAAATGATTATGGTGCATTGAATACGATTGAGTATCTCTTACTGGGATCGATGGTTTGGAGATTAAGGTCTGGCTTTAGGAAGAATTTTCCTTTTGGTCATATCTATATCTTGTTTTTGTTTGTGTTATTTGTTCTTGTGAAGATACTCGCAGCAGTATTCCAACCGCTTCAGAATAAAGATAGGCATTTTGCGACTACTGTTATGATGGTCTGCGTTTCTCAAGCATAAAGAAGTAATGGACAGGGTGAGGAAGTCCTCTTTTCTCTTTTACGATTCTGAAATGTTTTCTAAGCTCCTTTCTTATACGTCTTAGAGGGTATTCTTTTCTTCCAATCTCCCAAAAATGTTCTCCTGCCACTATCTTGGTTGGAATATCTATGCCAAGGTTTACCTCAATAGATTCTTTTCTAAGAATCCTTTTGATAAACGGGAACCTGAACGATGCTCCAAAGTACATTCTTGGATATGGCACAGAGATAATGACGTACCTTTTTGTTATTCTATGAAGATCTTTTAGCACGTTTTTGAAATCATCAAATGGGATGTGTTCAAGAACCTCGCACGCGTAAATAAGGTCGAAGAAGTTAGCATCGAACGGGAGTTTTCTTACATCTGCAACCACGTCTGGGGATAATCTACGATCATAGTCGCAGGTAGTGACTTTCAGTCCTCTGCGTTTGAGATAGTCGCTTACTGTCTTATTGCCTACACCAATCTCGAGTATATTTTCAGAATTTGTGCGCATAATAAGATTTATCTGATTATAGTAAGAAACAAACCTATTTAGGGTGTCATAGCTTTTTCTGTAATGTTTATGGACCATTGTAAATGTTAATCAATTGTTTTCCTAGCCTTTCTTTAGTTAACCGGATAGCGTACTTATTTGCTTTTTCTGTCAATTCTTTTCTTAATTTGCCGTCTTTTAACAATCTAATTATCTTCTTTGCAAGGTCTTTTGGCTTTTTAATATCAAATATCAAAGCATTGCCATTTGCAGCTTCAGGTAGGGCTCCACAGTTTGAGACTATCAACGGGATATTGCAGAGCATGCCCTCGATTACAATATTTCCAAAACCTTCATCTCTAGACGGCACGACTTGTATTGTGTTACTATAGAATTGTTTCCATTTATCATTCTCGTATAATGGTCCCAGGAAGTTTATGTTTTTGTTTAGTTTTAATTTGGTAATAAGTTTATTCAACTTTTTCATATACTTATCACCGTATTTGCCGACAACGTTCAACTGAACATCCGGAATCTTTTTCCTCACATAAGCAAGCGATCTTATCAGGATGTCGATTCCTTTTAGATGAGTTACTCTTCCGATGAAAAGGATAGAATTATCTATTCTTTTAATGTTCAATTTTGGAGGTTTTTTATATTGATTGATTGTGACTATCTTTTTTGTCTTTGGCAGTAGTCTGAAGAACTTATTGTCTTTAATGTACTTTGATATGAAGAGCACTTTCTTATAGAATGGAAGGAATGGCTGCATCAAAACACCATAGAACTGTTCAAAAAATCCAGCTATCCCTGATCTTCCTTGGAAGCTGGAGTGCATTGTGACAAATACTGGCTTTTGTCTTAGTTTAGCCGCAAGCAGTGTTATTTCTGGTACCAAAGAGCAGTAATGGTGTGCATGGAATATGTCTACGTCAATCTTTAACAGCTCTTTAAGAAGTCCCTTTATAATCCTTGTTGAAGCTGTTATTTCAATAAGAGTGGGTAGCTCTATAACCTTTATACCTTTCCAGGAATATTCTTTTCTAGGGCCTTTAGTCGAGCATATCAATGTGACTTGGTGTCCTAGTTTTGCCTGAGAAGTAAGACCCCATTTGTCTGCGAAATTGTCCTTATTAGGGTTTTTCGGGTCTATGTACATGTTTCTTATATACGTGTGGACAATCTTCATTAGTAGAACAGCAAAATTCGGGAAATTTATAAAGCTACTTATTTTGCATAACTTTAATAAACAAACCTTTTTTAAGGCCAGACTATGTCGAACAAGGTTTTGGGGGAGGTTGCGAAAGGTGCAGGGATAATTTTTTTAGGCACCCTATTTGCTTATCTTTTTAAGTTTATTTTCAGGATACTTGTATCTCGTTTTTTTGGACCAGAAAACTTTGGCTTGTTCTCTATAGGAGATATGTTGTTGAATATAGGGTTATTGCTTTCTTTGCTTGGCCTTAGTTCCGGCATTGTTAAGTTTATCTCGCATTATTTTGCTCTTGGACATACTGAGAAAGCAAAAGGGGCTTTTTTTGGTTCTCTAAAAATTTCTATAATTCTGAGTATTATCATATCTGGGCTGTTCATTATTTTTGCTAAAGAGATTGCTATACTCATATTCAATAATTCAGATTTGGTCAATATTCTTATTGTGTTCTCGTTAACAATTCCAATTTATGCCGTACTTACAATTGTATCAAACACTTTATTGGCTCTTAAGAAACCTCACTATCATTTTTGGTCATTCTCTATTGGTAGGAATCTTGTAATACTGTTACTTACGATACTTGTAATACTTCTTGGAGGGACAATTCTTCATATCGCTGTAGTATACTTAGTTTCTTTTGCAGTAGGGGTTTTGCTTGCTTTTTATTTTCTTGAAAAAAAGGTATTTTCTTTTTTTTCAAAGAAGATCTACACTCTATACGATTACAAGACGCTGCTCAAGTTCTCTCTTCCTTTATTCTTTTCTGGACTCTTCGTCTCAATAATGGGCTGGGCAGATACATTCTTTCTTGGAATGTTTAAAAACGCTTTTGATGTTGGTGTTTATAATGTTGCGATGCCTCTGGCTGCTAGTCTTGCAATGTTTTTGTCAGCCTTCGCTAATATCTTCTATCCGATTATGAGCGGCCTCTACGCAAAAGGTGAAATTCGCCAATTAAATGAAACTTATACTGTTGTTCTAAGGTGGCTTTTTATGTTAAGTTTCCCTGTTGTCCTGATTATTGCACTGTTTCCTTCGCAGGTTCTAAGAATATTGTTTGGAACTGATTATGTTCTTGGCAGTTCTGTGCTCGTCATCTTGATACTGGCTAATTTTATTAGTGTAATAACTGGACCCTGTGAACATGCTTTGATGGTCTTTGATCGAACAAAACTAATTTTTTATCTCAACGTCGCTGCAACATTATTGAATTTAGTCCTAAACATTGTTCTAATTCCATCCCACGGAATTATAGGCGCTGCCATAGCGACTGCTTTAGCTCTTGTCGTAAGAAAAATAATATTTTTCTTCCTCACTAGACGAATGATAAAATTTTCATTGAATTTTATATATTATTTAAAGTATTTTTTTGCTGCAGCCATACCATTAACAATTTTATACTTTATAGTTAATTATCTCGTAGGATTTAGTTCCATTCTTTTATTAATACTGGGCGTAGTATTGTTCTTAGGATTCTATGTATTGTTTTTATTGCTTTTCAAAGCTTTCAGTAAAGAAGATTTTATTATTATGTTGGCGATCGAGAGAAAATCTGGATTAAATCTTGGTCGGATTAAGTCGATAATCGGGAGGTTTTTATAGCTTAATAATCTTTATAAATTAAGCCTATTTTTGTTGAAATCATGAAATTAAAATTCCTTTTTTTGGCAGGACCTTGCGGTGCTGATGAGTGGATGTATAGGATTTCTAAGGAGCTTGAGGATAGATTGGGCATTCAATCATATTTCTTGTGTCTTTTGAAAAGGAATAAGGATTTTTTGCTCACTAAAGGTGTATCAGAAAGTAATATTTTCGTTATGGACATTGATCACTGTAGCATTAAACATCCTGATTCCGCATATTTGATGACTGCTGAGAAAAAGTACGGTTTTAGGGTATGGGATTTTTGGGGTATAACGGCTCCAAGAAAAAGAAGCAGGTATAAAATATTGAAAAGTAAGGTTCTTACATGGTTTGAATATGCTGCACGAATATCTGAGAGTGTCTTTAGCAATGTCAATCCAGATTATTTTGTTCTTTTTGGTCCTGCAGGTTTTTCTACTGCTGTTTTGTATAAAATTGCCGAAAAAAACTGTAAGATACTTGAGTTGCAGTCTGCCAGGATCCCGGGCAGATTTACTGTTGTAGATAATCTGAACAACGCATGGCCTTTACTTAAAAGAGAATATCAGGACATATTAAATCACGGAATTTCTGATCAAGAGCGTAAGAATGCGGAGAATTTTATCTCTAATTATGGTACTGTTAAACAAGACTGCATTGCTACTTATAAAGATACTGTGCCAAAGAAGCTTAAAAGGTATGTTAAATATGCAAAAATAATAGTCAAAAACAAAAAACTTCCTGATTTTACTATCACCATCGCTCCAATGGTTGTATGGCCGGTTAAACAACGTTTGTTTATGTCGATGCGTTTATTTGAATCTCCAGTTCAAGGTGAAAAATTCATATTTTTTCCTTTACATTTTCAGCCTGAAGCTGCCACGCTTATTTACGGAAAATGGTACGAGAACCAGATAAATCTTATCGAAAACATCGCTAAGGCAATGCCTTTAGGGTACAAGTTGTATGTTAAAGAGCATTCTTTTGGTTTTGGTAATCGAACTCTTAAATTTTATAATGAAATTAAAAAGTTGCCTAATGTGCGTTTGATTTCTCCTTATACTAATACGGTTGATTTGATCAAGAAGTCTTCTTTGATAGTAACGATTACAGGCACTGTCGGCTGGGAAGGTTGTTTGTTTAAAAAGAAGGTGTTGACTTTTGGAGATGTTTTTTATAACCTGTTTGATGAAGTGATTAAGGTTAAGAATATTAGAGATTTGCCACAATTAATTGAAGATAATCTTGATTCTGAAATAAAAAGCGATGATTTAATCTTATTTGTTGCAGCTGTTTTAAAGAGTTCTTATCGGGGAATTGTTTTATTGCCTTCTGACTGTAATAATGCTTCTTTGGCACAAGAAAATATATCTAATATTGTAGATGGGGTTGTGAAGTATATTGGTCTGGATGATTAGTAATAAGACTTTGTGTTATATCTTTGTAATCTTAGTATTGTTCTTTGTATTCAGCAGGTTCATAAATCTGGATGCTGACAGACCTTTGCACGTAATGGCTGAGTCGATCGATGAAGGTTACAAAAGCCAGCCTGCTAAGTACAGGGCTTTGTTCGGTACATGGTATGACGATGATTCCAGTTCTGGTTTGCTTACTGCGCCATTGTTTAATTTGATCTTGTTTCCGGTCTATAATTTGCTAGGGGTCAGTTTATTTTCTACTCGGGTTCTAAGTGCTGTTGCTGGTATTATATCTGTTCTCTTACTCTATCTTATTTTACGTCGGGATGATAGGAAAGTTGCATTGTATGCTTCAGGGCTATTAGCTGTAAATCATTTCTTTTTCATTGTTACTAGAGTGGGTCTTCCTGAGTCATTGGTCATAGCAACAATACTTCTAAGTTTCTATGTTGTATTCTTGAACGAGACAAAAACCTTTAACTATTTTTTAGGCGGCTTAATAATGGGCCTAGGTTTTCTATTGAAGGTTAATCAAATTTACTTTATTCCTGCGATACTTTTGTTTTTGTTTATGCAGTTAATTACTAAGAATATTCGTATTAAGCATATCTGTGTTTATTTGTTTGGTTATGGTGTTTTAGTTTTTGGCTATTGGCTGTTCTTTCTCAGTTCATCCAATCCTTTGTTTATACCAATACTGGAGTTTATAAAAGCTGATAGTCCTTTATACCTGTTTGTATTTAGAATTTTTTCATTGTTTGTAAATCTATTCTTTTCATTGCCTTCTATCTGTTTCTTGGCGATTCCAACTCTCGCTTATCTTGTCTTATTCAGATTTATTCCTTTAAGATGGAAATCCTTTGTCAGTTATGTCAGAACTCTTAATTTTACAGAGAAAATCGCGTTCTCTATTTTGATAGGTACTTTGGTAGGGATAGTATTCTCTTCTCTTGTGCCAAGAAAGATGTCTTTCCTGATCATTCCTCTTGTAATTTATCCAGTCTTGTTGTTCAAACAAAAAATACCTTATAGGGATAATCATAGGATTAACCTCTTAGAGATATTTATTGTTTATATCCTCTTTATCAGTGTTATTGTGAATTACATCCTTTTGATTGATATGCCTATTTTTAAGCAGCTTTATAATGTTGTAGTCTATAATTTTTCGCTAACTGGATTGTTCTATGCAGCGAACATTCAAGTGATTTCATTCTTGCTGTTATTATTTATAGGTACGATTGCGTTTATCGTGCTTTATTTTAAGTATCGAAATTCAGTCAAGTTCAGGGGCGTTATGATTAGGCTTGGAATATTCTTTCTTATTGCCCTATTGGTTTTAGGGTTTATAAAGTTCAATTATCATTATATCTTCGAACCATATTTTTACGGGTCAAATATTGTATTTGGAGTGCTTTCTTTACTGATTGCATTTTTGATTTTTATATGCTTAATGAAAAATCCTATGAAGACTGGGAAGACGTCATTGGTTATCTATGTTGTTTACTGTGTACTCGCGATTGTTTTAGCTTCTTTAATTTTTCCTTCATTTACTGTGAGGGATATGAATCAGAGAATTGATAAATGGACTTCTGGAGGTGATTACATTATTGGTTATGCCAGTCATGGATTGTCGTTTGAATCTGGAACAAGGCCAATCTTCTTTAAATTCAATCCTCCGTTCAATAAGTATGTTAATTATTCAATTTATGACAAATATAAGCCTAAGCTATATTTAAGATCCTATCCAAAATTTAAGCAGATACCTGATTCTCCAATGATTGATGAGGTTCCTTATGACCTTAAATATCTTGGAAGATATAGGTTGGAACCTATATTTGGATTTGGCAGACCTAGAGAGGTTATCGAGGTTTATAGGATTGTATATTATTCATAATATTATATCAGCTAAATCTTTAAATATTAGCGCCATCTAGGGGCATTTCGGGGGATTTAATGGATATTTCGATAATTATTCCGGTCTATAACGAAGAAAAGAATCTTGTTGCCTTATATAACCAAATCGTGGCTGTTTTAAAAAGGATTAGAACGTCTTATGAGATTATCTTTATCGATGATGGCAGCAGGGATAAGACTGTTCAGGTTCTGCGTAAGATGAAGCAAAAGGATCCTAATATTAAAGTCATACAGCATCGTAAGAATTTTGGTAAAGCTGTTGCGCTTCAGCTTGGGTTTAATCATTGTAAAGGTGATTTTGTCTTTACAATGGATGGTGACCTGCAGGACGATCCCAGAGAGTTTCCCAGGTTTCTGGAAAAAATCAATAAAGGTTATGACCTTGTCTCAGGCTGGAAATTTAAAAGGCACGATCCGTTGTCTAAGACTATTCCTTCAAAATTCTTTAACTGGCTAACAGCCGTAGTCACTGGTGTCAAGATCCATGATTCTAACTGTGGCTTTAAATGTTATAGAAAAGAGGTTGTTAAAAATGTTGAAGTCTATGGGGAACTTCATAGATACATTCCCGCTCTTGCGCATTGGAAAGGCTACAAAGTTGGGGAGATTAAGGTTAGGCATCATCCAAGGTTCCGCGGAAAGTCTAAATATGGTTTCTCGCGGTTATTCAAAGGATTTTTTGATCTTATGACTGTCGGGTTCTTAGGCGTTTATGAAAAAAGGCCGTTGCATCTTTTTGGAGTATTGGGAAGCATGTTTTTAGTAATCGGTGTCCTTCTTGGGGCTTATATTTTTTATATCAAGTTTGTGCTACTGCAGCAAATAGGGGTTGGAAGGCCGTTAGTTACTCTTACTGCGCTGGCAGTCATTGCAGGGATACAGCTGATTTCTATGGGATTGATTGGAGAACTGATTATAAGAAAGTTTGCAAATGAAGAGAAAAGCGAAAATTTTAATAAAAGATACGTGAAAAAAGTCTACTGAATACAAAATGAAGATTGTT
>JAHWHD010000011.1 GCA_019323525.1 Candidatus Woesearchaeota archaeon | reverse complement strand
TACATAGGACATCTTCTAGTGATTATAGTAAACATCTCCCATGCACCTAACACATAAAACAGCCAATGAAAGCTATATCCCAGATATACAAAGAACACAAACAAGATTATCCTGATAGCCCTGTCAACATTGCCAATGTTTTGTTTCATTAGACGATTAAACCACTACCAGTTTAAAAATCTATTTAAAAAAATAAAAAAAAATTAGCTGCTGCAACCGCAGCTCTTTATTCCGCAGCTTCCCCGCACTGGCCGCCACATGTGCCTGCACCGCAGTTTCCCGCCTTAGCACACTGACAATCTTTGATTCCGCACTCTCCATTGCACGCGCCATTGCAACTAGCTGCTCCGCAGGTTACAGGTTCAATTGTAACCTCGACCTCTTCTTCTACAGAGTCTTCAAGAAATGTTCCTGAAGCTACTAACGCAGTTGCTACAATCAGAATTGCAAACACAACCACGACCATTGAACTTTTCTTCATGTTATCACCTCATACCGTGTAAAACACTACAAATATCTATATTTTAGCGCTGAAACTGACCCTGCCAAAACCACTGAAACCATAGAATTCTTAGTTATTACCGTTTATATCTTAATTTTGGTGTGTTTTTTGTTGATTATTTCTATTTTAATTCTTGTTTTAGTAATTTTTATATACCATTAATCAAGAGTGTTTACAACGAGGTGATACGATGGTAAACTTTCTGGCAGTATTGGTTGCTGCAGTTGTTTCTATGGTGCTGGGTATGATATACCATAACCCTAAGATTATGAAGGCTGTCTTTGGTTCTAAAAAGAAGATGGATAAACTGCCGCTGAGGTTGGTTGGAGATTTTATCCTGATATTCATCACAGCCTGGGTTCTTGCAATATTCATACCTGCTGTAGCGTTTCAATGGTACCTGACAGCTATCTATGCATGGATCTTTGTAGCAGCTACCAAGCTTGGGATGATACTATGGAACGACAAGCCTGTCAAGATCTACGTGTACAAAGTAGTATGGCACTTGATAAGTTTCGTAGTCATGGCTTATATCCTGTCCATCTGGGTATAAGAACAATTTTTTTTTATTTTTTTATAATTTTAATTTCAAGAAAACAGCTTTAGTCTTTCCCTTCTCCTGCCTTGTAACAAGACCTTTCTTCTCTAACCCGTCTAGGACAATACTGAGCTTGCTCTTGTGAAGGTCTGTCCTTAACCTTAAGGTCTGCTGCGTGATACCATCTTGTTCCTTTACAGCTTTGATAACTTTTTTTTCATCTTCATTAAGTCCTTTCAAAAGTATCTCAAACCTCTCTTCTTCATGCTGTACCTGTTTCTGCTTTTCAAGAGTTGAGATGATATGTTTCTGTGACTTCTCAAAGAACACTAAATACACACCTAAAGCAGCCAGAGCTGCAGATAGTATCCAGCCAGCTATATACCCTGTAATATCCCTATCCTCGTGCAGGCATGTACCATCTTCAAGGTAACAGCTACCCTGTTCCTCTATGTACGCGTTGATAATCCTATCCTCTTTATACTTGCTGTAGAACGTTGAGCCAGCTATAAGAATTGCAAGTATCAACAGTATAATCCCTAGCTTTTTATTGTCCATTTTTACAGATTTGTATATCTTATTTTATAAACCTTATGAAAAAACATCAAAAGAAAACGATTAAAATAAATTAAAAAAAATCTATTTCAAAAATCTTTTTCGCCTTGCCAATCTTGCTTTCCTTCTCTCCTTGACAAGCCTCTCGAACTCCCTGTCGTCTAATTCTCTGAACCATTTTTCGTCTTTAGCAGCAAACTTTCCAGTCACTCCTCTCCACATCCTTGTGAATATGTTAACATCTGTTATTCCTGGAAGTGCTACTTTCTTTTTCTTTTCCTTCTTTGGCTTAGGCTCTTTTCCTTTCCTTGCAAAGATCCTTGAACCGAAAAGCGCTAGTAGTATTATCACAACAACAACGATTGCCGCAACCAACAGCCATTTCCAAGCATTTCCTACAAAGTCACTGAAAACTCCCCATGCCTTTCCAAGAGCTGACTGTTCTTTCTCGTACTCAACACATTCAATGTCAAGCACTTCGCCATCTTCACCTACAACAGGAACAGGCTTAAGACCTTCAGCTGTGCAAGCGTCCATCAATTCCTGGACCTCTTCCTCGCTCAATCCAAGCTGTTCAGGTTCTTCCTCTTCCTCTTCTTCAGGGTAAACGTTCCTGTCAGCGCCTATCGCAAACTCAGACATTCCTGCAAGATTGCTTTCAAAGTACATGTACTCGTCATCCTGGTCGATCTTCTTAGTCTCTAAAGGTTTCCATTCCTTGTCCTCGTACCTGTAAAGCGAGATTGTTGAAACATCAATGTCATTGTCTTCAACCCATGACTTAAGCACTTTAAACCTTGCAATAACTGAGCCAAACTCTTCATTGCTAATGTGTTGATGATTGATTACATCGTACTCATAAACATTGTCCTTGTCAAGGTTTCTTTCAGGCCTGTCAAGCAATTTACCAACACTTATGGTGATTGTCCTTACAAGCGTATCCTTGACAGTGAACTCAAGCTCATAGATTGCGATCTCAGGATTGCTTATGTTCATGGTATACAACCTGCCTGATACCAATCCGTCGTATATGTGCGTTACATATGTCATGAACGGTAAAGGCAACCCTATATTGATTGTCGGACTTACTGAACTGCCTCCTGAACTTCCTCCACCAGAAGATGATCCACCGCCCCCACAACTCTGTGTTTCACTGGTGACATAAGTATTACCACAGATACCTGTGTAATTGTAATAGGTTACAGTCCTTGACTGTTGGCTAGATGAGCATGTGCCCCATGTACTGTAGATAGGTCCTTCTTGGACGCAAACAGCTCCCTGCTCAATCAATGATATGTTCTGCTCTGTTGCAGAACCTGCTGTTATAGTCACTGCTGCACTGCCGTCATTAAACCCTATCTTTGATACTGTAAGATTGTAATCTCCTGATGTAGCGTTCATTGTGTAATAACCGTTAGCATCGGTTGTAGCAGTTGCTATAGTAAAAGCTCCCTGGCTAAGTGCAACTGTTGCATTTGCTAGATACTGTGAAATGTTTGTGAAATTGTTAACATAACCGTGTACCTGTCCTGTTGCCGGTGTCTGTGTCAGGTCAAAATCAAGAACAGTATTGCCATTAGTTGTAACGCTCTGCGTAGATGCTTGGTAACCTGCAAGAGACGCTGTAACATTATATGCTGTGTTGTTCTCAACAGCAATCCTATAATCTCCGTTGCTGTCTGTATAATTTGATGCGAATATTCCGCTGCCTATCCTTACAGTAACATTAACATTCTGCAAAGGACTTCCGCCGCTTGTAACTGTGCCTGTAAGGTTAACGCTAGGTATTGGTCC
>JAHWHD010000010.1 GCA_019323525.1 Candidatus Woesearchaeota archaeon | reverse complement strand
GGTATAAACTCCATATCTTTAATATCGATCTTCTCCTCAGGCAGTTTCTCAGGAACTGTTGTCTCTTCTTCTACTGTCTCCTCTTCATCTTCTTCTACAACTTCTTCTTCATCTTCCATAACTTCCTCAGTATCTTCTTCCACTGTTTCAGTTACAGGTTCTTCATCAAGTACAGTAGTTGTATCTTCAACAACATCACCGCCTTTGATCACAGGCTCGATCTGTTTAGGCTCAGCCTTTTCACCGCATCCTGCAACAAGCCCTAGAACTAAAACCAATATCATAACATACGCTATCTTCATTTATCCCACCTCAAAAAACAGAAATACTAATTATTATTTAAACTTAATCACTTGACTATATAAGCCCAAGTAACTCTTTCTTCTTCTTGCGAAGCTCAGCTAACTTATTTCTCCATTTCTCTTTCTCAGCACGATTCTCTACTAGAAGATCATAGAGTTCCTTATTCCTGTCAATAGATTCCCTGTACTTTACATTCACATCCCTTATCTCCTGCTTGACCGCATCAACTTCATTGACATTGACAGAACGTACAGGAAACTTCTTACGGTGTTCTTCTATATCACTAGGGTCAAGCCTACCCTGCTTGACTAGTTCCATCTCTTCAGGCGTTAGTTGTATCCCCATAAGAAAAATAGAAAAAGAAATAGTATTTAAATCTTAGCAAACAAACCCTGCACACGAAAGCAGCACGTACAGGATAAAACCAATGATACCCAGTACCATACCAAATGCATTCATCTTTGAGTGCAGTATGTTCTTCTGGTTCTCAGCAAAGACTATAGCAAGAACTGAGAATATCAGTCCTGGATACCACTGATACCAGATAAGCACTAATGCTAAGATCGCGAATATCAGTCCAAGAACAGCCCATGCATGGTTTTGCTTGAACTTCCTGACAGGAGCAGCCTTTACAGGAGCAGCCCTAACAGTCGCTCTAACAGGTTTTCTTTTAGGAGCAGTTTTCTTAGAAGTCTTTTTAACACTCTTTCTAGCCTTACGTTTAGCCATTAACTATCACCTCTCACACGAATAAATAGAATCTGGGTTTATAAATATTTCTGAAAATAATTCATAATATATAAACACCCATCAAAAACTTTAAAAACAAATCCATCCTTCCAATGCAAACAAACATATAAAACATATACAAGATGCCAGTTAAAATCAAAGCAATCAAGGTTGATGATGAGGAAGATACAATCATTACTTCTCAGTATGATCCAAATGATCCAGGAATAGCTAAGCCGACAAGACAAGAGATTGACGAGCTCATGCGCAGGGTTATTTATGCTGTTGAAGATGATGTTAAAGAAGGCGAACTCCAGCAGAAAGCTGTAAGTGAACTGATTCTTGACGAGCTTGCTCTTGAGAAAAGGAAAAAGAAATGCGACTCTGTCCTTGAAAAGATACAAAGATATGGAACCAAAAGAATTGCTATAAGGTTCGGCCATGAAGATATACACGGTTATTCATTCGCAGACCTATTTGACCTTCACCCAAGTGAAAGGAAAGATATAACAATCGACATCTATGCACTTACTGAAGAAAATGATGCGACTTATCTGGAAAGCTTTGAGTATGATAGAGGCAAAGACGTCCTTCTACCTTTTGGCTTAAGAGAGACATTTGAAAAAGCAGGTATTAATGTGGAATTTGATGACTTCAAGTTCCCGCACATCCCGCAGTTCCAGATCCAGGCAAGGGACTTAGAAGATTACATTATCGAGTCAGCAAGCAAGAAACTTGCAGGAGAAACAATAACTCCTGAGACCCAGATCGAGCTTGGTAGTGTAGTTGCAGCTGCAAGGGAGTATGCTGCAGCATTCTTCAAGGAGAGTATAGATCTTTTTGAAGACGATAGACCAATTCCAGGAAAACCTAAAGAGCAGCATCTCAGGAACATGTTATATGGTGCTCTTGGAAGCAAATGGGACGAACTGGGCGATCTGTTCAAACATTTCTAGATTATATAATAATAATTTCCTGTACTTCTTTGTTCTCTGTCCTTTACAGAGCCAGGCTTGTTAGCTCTAGGCCTCAAAGATTCTTCATCACGACGAAAAGTAATACCTAGGTCTTTCAAGAACCTTGACATGCCCTCTTTCATACCAAAAGGACCAAGAGCTTTACCTTTCACAGCAGGCTCTCCCTCAAACACAAGTATCTTGTGCGATAGATAGTCAACAAAAAGAAGGTCATGGTCAACCACAATAGCAGATGTTCCACGTAACTCCATAACATCCCTTATAACTTTAGAAACAACCAACCTCTGCTCAACATCAAGGTAAGCGCTTGGCTCGTCCAACAGATAAAGATCAGCTTTCTTCGATAAGCATAAAGCAATAGCAACCCTCTGCAGCTCGCCTCCTGACAGCTCTCCTACCTTTCTAAGCAAAAGTCTCTCTATTTCAAGGGGCTGTATCAGCTGCGACTTATACCTCTCCAAAGCTTCAGCCAAAACACTAGAGACAAGCTCATCACTGTCACCTATATCGATATACTGCGGTTTATACGAAACAACAACTTTATTCTCAACTGAGCCACTATCAGGCTCAACAACATCTGCAAGTATCTTTACAAAACTAGTCTTACCTATACCGTTCTCTCCAACAACACCTACAACATCTTTAGTATAGATAACACCTTCAGGAGCTTCCAGGCTAAAATTACCCAGCTTCTTTGCAATTCCTTTCCATGAAGTCAGTGTATGGATATGCTTTGCCTCTTCTGGCGGTCTTGCTGCAAACCTTATCTCAGTATCCCTAAAACGGATATTCTCATCTCGCAAAAACCCTGATAAGTATATATTTATACCGACCCTTGTAGTTTTAGGCTGCGATACAATACCGTAACCTGCCTCTTTACCATACATAAGATGTACAAGGTCAGTCATATAATCAAGAATTATAAGGTCGTGCTCAATAACAACAACAGCGACATACGGAGTGGCTAGTTTCCGTATAAAGTTCGAAACCTTTAACCTCTGCTTAATATCAAGATACGAAGTCGGTTCATCAAAAAAGTATACATCTGCCTTCTTAAGGACAGTCGCTGCTATAGCAACCCTCTGCAACTCTCCGCCAGAAATCTCCTGCACATTATTATCCAGGAACTTCTCAAGCTCAAGCTCTTTAACTATAGTGTCAAACTCGCCTTTCTCATCAACATTCTGCAATAACTCCCTTACTTTACCTTTGAACTGTTTAGGTATTAAATCTACAGCCTGCGGCTTGTAGGCTACTTTAATCTTTCCTTCCTTGACCTTTTCAAAATACGCCTGTGCCTCTGTACCTTTGAAGTATTGGATAACATCATCATACGATGCATCTGAATCCTTTCCAAGATTAGGCTTTAACATCCCTGAAAGTATCTTAACTGCAGTCGACTTACCAATACCGTTCTTACCTACAATACCCACAACCTTTCCGAACATAGGTATTGGAAGACTGTAGAGATGAAAACCATTACGGCCATACCTATGTATAGGCGCTTTATCCCATGCCTCTGGTAAATTAATGATCTTAAGAGCATCAAACGGACATTTTCTTACACATATACCGCACCCTATACAAAGCTCTTCATTGATTATAGGCTTGTTATCCTCTCCTACAATAATGCATTCCTTGCCGCTTCTATTAACAGGGCAAACCCCTCCGCATATGAACGGACAGTTTACCTTATTCTGGCACTTCAACTTTTCAACTATAGCAATACGTGTCATGATAAGAAATTAAAAAAAAGGATGTTTTTAAAGGTTTTTAAAATTACAGCAGATATGAAATCCTCGCCTGTATAGGCAAGTGAGCAACGTTTAGAATTGTAAAACAACAGGTGCCTTGATTTGATATACAGATATTCAAGGCTACGAACGAGAGGATTTCATTTATCTTTAAAATTATGCGCATCTATCTTCTCTAGAAGTTCTTGCAGTTTAGGAGCATCAGCAGTCTCATCAATACCGCGAAGATAAGGACCAACATGTACATGCTTAGCACAGTCGATATATGCTTCTAGACTTGGAACAGGGTCCAATAGACCAGGGGTATGCCTAAAATAATGCACTCTTCCAGATTCACTCTTTCTATGAACCTCGATTGAACATCTCGCAGCATCATCCAAAGTCTTACATACTGCAATTAGCAACTCATCAGAGGCAGTAACAACTATAGATCTTAGAGCTCTACCATCTCTGAGTTTGTAAGAGTAACATAGAACATAATCGTCGCCCTCATCCAGTTTAGCCTTCTCAACAGGAAAATCCTCCAAAGGCAAAACCTCATCTGAATAAACGTCATCGTTTAGAGGCCTTGACTGCTGTTCAACCTCTCCCTCAGGAATAAACACTACATTAAACGGCAGCATCATCGCCTTCAGCTCATTGAAATGCGCACGTGATCTCCTATTAGCTTCCTCATCCTTTGCTTTCTCCGCAGGATCATCTTCTGTTATAACCTGTTCAATGCCTGCATCACATGTTATCTTTTCTGCAGTATCAACAACCTCTAGAAACTCAGCATCAACATAATCGCCTTGCAGGTTAGTGATACGTCCTCTGCACACATCACCAATATTCACATCTTTCCCAGCTATGTGAATCTCTATCTTGCGCGGCTCGCCCCACATTGTACTTATCGCATAAGCAAAGTTACCTTCAATACTGTCGATTTCAAAGGAATAGTCGCATCCTACTTGATACCTTTTCCCAGGTTTCTTTGGCTCGTGGAAAGTGCGCTCGTTAAAATCAAGAACTCTGTGGCTCTCATCATAAGGTTTCCAGACTCTATCTTTTTTTGCATACTCAGCCCTTTTCCTTTCATTCTTTGAAGGAGCTTTCTTGCCCTGCTTACCCTTCTTCAACTGCCCCTTTTTCTTATTCAAAGGATTCTCCTGTTTGTGCCTTCTTCCTTTACCCATAAGAAAAGAATAACAAATAAACCATATAAAAAAATTACTATACTCAAATATACATACAGCATATACACTATAACAGAAAAATATATAAGCATAAAACCTCTATACTTTCTAGTAATATGGAATATTACGAAGCCCGTTCTATAAAGGAAATCAAGCTTCTTTTGAAGCAGAAAGGTTACAGATCAAAGTCTAAAGTACGTGACCATATATCGTTTCTTGAAGACCTTGCAGACAAGATAAACAGACGTATCAAGGACGAGATCGAGGTAGGAGAGGTGGCCTGGAAAGAGAAAGAAGACCTTAAGAAGATTCATGAAGTGTTCCAGGCGCTCTGCACTGAACTTAACCAGATGGAACTTGCAAAGATGGACCAGCCCCCTTCAAAGTATAAAGGGTTGTTCTAGAACTAAGCTTTATTCTTCCTAGTAATTGCTGACATGACTAAAGAAATGACACTATAAAACAAAAACAACTCCACAAACGCGATAAGATAAGATAGATACCAATACTGAAGATAAACAAACGTTCCAAAAAACGTAACACGTGAAAAATTGTGCTCAACAAACAACTGGTGATAATTTGCAAAGAAAAACTGCGGTGGTCCGCTGCGCATCCTTAGCCAGGCAGGTACAGTGGACATGTACATCATAATCGCAAAGAATACAGCAGTAAATATTATCTTTAACCAGCTGAATCTTAAAACATCTTTAAATCCCATACCCATGATTAATTAATAATTAGTATTTAAAAGTGTTGAAATACGGTAAAGAAAGTTTTATATCCAATCCATATTTTCTTAACACTATGCCAGAATTCAAACCAGGAGATATTGGATACGTTACCAGAGGCAACAATCTTATCTGGGGAAAGGTCTATGAAAAAGACGGAACTCAATATCTTAAATCATCAGAAAACGGCTGGACTGGCGACCTGCCAGTAACTGAAGAAACAAGAAAAGTCCTTGACCCTTCAAACATGTACATACTCTTTGACAGTATCAAAAGAGACCTTAAACAACAATCTTTATAAACATCTGGTTTCTCTTTTTTTCTATGAAATGCGACATCTGCGGCAAGAGTATCGAGACAACATTCCTTAAGAAGCTGATTGGCACGATCATAAAAGACGCTAAAGGAAAAAAACATCCTGTCTGCTTTGAGTGCCAGAAGAACCTCAAGACAAAGGAAGAGATACTAAATAAGATATAAACAAACACTCATCACTGCCCCTGTAGCATAGTAGCTATTGCGGCGCTCTCGTAATATCGACGAGCAAAGCGCAGGTCGGGAGTGCAATTGAAACGCAAAGTTTCTGCAAGTCTCCCCAGGGGCTTATTATTATCAAATAACTTTAAAAGTATCCTTTTAATTTCTAATGTTATGAACGAGCTACTACAAAAAGCATCCAAAACATACTCAGAAAACTTCAAACCAGTCGCATGGTTCGGTAAATGCATCTTCTTATCATGGTACTGCGATGTAGGCACTTGCAAGTTCTGCTATCGTTCAACTCAAAAGTCAAGGATACGCCACGCAAAACAAGCAAGAAGGTCACTACCATCTATACTAGTTGAAGCACTCATAGCAAAACACCTTGGCTGGCGCATAGAATTCCTTACAGGAGGTTACAAGATATTTCCAATGCAAGACCTAATCAAAATTACCAAGCTGGTCTCAGAGATATACAGTGAAAAGATCTGGCTCAACCTGGGCGCTCTAGAAGAAAAAGACCTCCAAGAATTCAAACCATACATAAAAGGTATTGTAGCTTCCATTGAATGCATCAACCCAGAGCTGCACGACGAAATCTGCCCAAACAAACCTATTAAACCATACGAAGACATGTTCAATTACGCAAAAGACCTGAAAAAATCTATCACTATAGTTATAGGATTAGGAGAAACAATTGAACACGTAGAAGAACTGTTCAAGTTCATAGAAAAACACCGGCTTGAAAGAATAACATTCTACGCACTTAAACCTATTGCAGGAACTCCATACACAGAAGGACCAAAAAGAGAATACTATGCAGAATGGATTGCAAGAACAAGGATACGTTTCCCAAAACTACAGATAATCGCAGGCATCACAGCAAGACGTGTTGACGATGTACCTTTACTTCTAAGAGCAGGAGCAAACGCAATCACAAAGTTCCCAGTGACAAAGAAGTTCAACTCAGATGAAGCAAAGAAGATTGAGCAATACATTAAACAGGAAGGAAGAACCTTCATAGGTTCAGTCACAAAACTGCCAGATGTCAACTGGGATAATGAAATAGAGAAACTGGATATAGACAACGACCTTAAACAACAGACAAAACAGACATTAAAACTCTACCTTGAAAGAATGCGCTAGAACTCTCCTTTTGCAAATATCTTCCTGTTCTTTTTCTTTAGCTTGGGTTTTGTCTTGATTTTAAAGAAAACAAAGCCTGCGATCGCCGCAAGAATAATAAGGACGTATACCAAAGCGTTACTCTTACTGGAAGGCTGTTGTTCCTCAACCATTATCAAACTACCTTGCTCTTCTTGGGTCTTAAACACAGTTGCCTCTGGTTCAACTGTCTCATTAACATCAGCCTCAACAACCTCTACTTCCTTTTCAATACTCTCTCTCTGGCTTATTGCAAAGTAGCTAAACCCAGGAGTTTCAGCAGAATAGTAGATATAATCTGAATCAGCGTCAATAGCTTTAGTCTCAAGCTCTTCCCAGACAGTTTTGTACCTTTTCAACACAACCTCATAACCCTCATCAACAAAATCCTTGGAAACTTTAAACTCAATCACAGCAGCGCTAACATCACCTTCAGCCAGCTCCTCGCTTGAAACCTCGAAATACTCGTAAACATCACCAGCAGAGGGCACGCTTGAAGGAAGCTCAACTTTCCTGACATTCAACCTGACCAGGTCCTTATCAGACTTAGTAACAAAATCCAGATGCGTAACACTTAACTCATCTCTGTTGACTTCCATAGAGTTAGAGCTTCCTGCAGAGATCGTGACAAAATACCTTGTCTCGCTAGAGCCAGCAGTTGCAGAGAAGTTTCCTGACATTATAGCTCCACCGCCTCCACCGCCCCCAGAACCTCCAGAGGAACCAGAGCTGCAGCCTTCATCAACACTGCCGTCACAGTCATTATCAACATTATCATTACAATCCTCACTTTCACCAGGGTTAACAGCGTTATCTGTATCATCGCAATCAGTACCAGCTGCGCAACCTGTACCATAACCATCACCATCAGCATCAGTGCAAGCTTTAAACTCCATCACACCTGAATGGTTAAGACCCTCAATCTTAAGTCTTGAACCGAGATCAGTGCACGTATATCCATTAGCAGTATAACCAGAAGCAGTACAGTCAACAGAATACTCATCATCACCATTACATCCATCGCTAATATTCCCGAGATTATCAATCTCAGCGTCCTTTATACACACCCCAGAATCGCTTGCATTAAGGTCATCCAGATAAACAGTCTTTGTACCTGTAACATTTCTAACTATAACATACCCAGAATCAGAATTGTTCTGTTTCTCAACAGTTACAGCAGTAAAATTCACATAACCAGTATCAAAATCAAAACTGTACTCAACAACTGTAACATTATCACCTATAATAACCACAGTCTTGGTTCCATTAAAATTCTGCGATAGATTGTCGCTACCATCTACTGTAAGATTAACATCACTAAACGAAGTCATATTGATAGTGCTGGAGTTGCCTTCAACAAGACCTTCATCAGTCACATTATTACAGTTATCATCTAAACCGTTAAAAGTTTCTGTAACATTGGGAGCAATTGCAGCATTACCATCATCACAGTCAGTTGAAACATTCACATAGCCAGGCAAAGCAGTACAGTTAGTATACGCTACTGTCACATTACCGTACGCATCACTATCAGAATCTTCATAATATGTTGTCGTAACACCATCATCAATAGTTCCATCACAGTCATCATCAGCATAATTGCATGTTTCAGTAGCATTAGGATAGATTGTAGAGTTAGTATCATCACAGTCAGCATCTCCACATAAACCACCCTCAGCAGTATAACTGTCAGAATCACCATCAGTACCAGTAAAATCACTTCCTGTACAGTTCTGGTCAATGCCATCGCAAGGAATCTCAGTAGCATTAGGATTTATTGAAGCGTCTGTATCATTACAATCCACCTGTCCACATAAACCTCCTTCAATAGTAAAATTGTCAACGTCATTATCAGTGCCAAGAAAATCACTTCCATTACAACTTTGGTCAATACCATCGCAAGGTATTTCAGTTGCTCCCGGATAAATGCTAGAGTTTGTATCATTACAATCAGTATTATTAGCGATATAGTCTAGAGGAGCAAAACAATAGGTTGTATTTGTAGAAGCATCTCCATAAGTGTCAGTATCATTATCATGGTAGAAAGTTATGTTCTGCTGTTCTTCAGTTGCGCTTAGGCAGCCATCATATAAAGCCCTGAAAGCGTCAATCCTTGGAAAGTTCTGACCATCTGTTACATTTACAATTGACGAATTCTTCAGCACAGCCTCAATGTCATCATGCCCATAATCACTTAACCCCAGCAACCTTCTCTCCTGTATCATAAGCGCAGCAGCTCCTGCTACATGCGGTGTTGCCATTGAAGTTCCCTGATTTGAAACTGTACCGCCGCCGATTGCTGCTGAAACAATAGCTACGCCAGGCGCTACTACATCTAAAGCAGTTCCTGTACAAGAGAAACTCGCCATATTATCACTATCATCAGAAGCAGCAACAGATGTAGCATTAGGCGAACATGCAGGATAAACAACACCAGATGAAGCACAGTTATTACCTGAAGCAGCTGTAATATAGATTCCAGCTTCATGAGCAACTGCCATTGCCTGTTCAATTGCAAAGATATTTACAGGACAAGTAGATTCGTTATAAAAAGCATCAGTACCCAGACTCATAGTAATTATTGAAATATTGTATTCTGTTGCATGGTCAACACACCAGTCAATACCAGCAGCAATACTCCAATCAGTTCCTTCTCCGTTAGAGTCCATTACCTTCATCGCTATAAGGTCTGCACCAGGAGCAACACCAATAACACTTCCATTAGCAGCTACAATCCCAGCCACATGAGTTCCATGACCATAATCATCCTCTCCGCTGGTGTCCTCTGTTGTTGCATCTGCACAACAGCCACCCGATCCATGATTAGAATAATCACAGTAACAGTACTCAGCAATTATCCTATCATTAAAAAGAGGATGGTCAGTATCAATACCACTATCGATGACACAAACAGTAACCCCATCTCCAGTTATATTTGTACCATTTATCTGCCTTGATAGCACATCATCGGCATTAATCACTGGCCTGCTGCTAGTTAGAGTGGCATGAAGTTTCTTATTAAATATAATCCTCTCAACATCAGGGTCATTCTCAAGAGCATGTATCTCGCTAGAATCAAATGTTCCTGCAAAAGCATTAACAGTCGCATATACATGCTTAGTCTTTCCTCTAAGATCGTGCTCGTCCATCACCTTGAACTGCTTGTTCTTGATAGCTGCTTTCTTAGCCTCAAACCTTTCAGCAGCAGTCCCAAACGATTTAACCTTAGAATCTTTCAATATAACAATTACATCAGCTCTCCCATCAGCTGAAAGAGCATCATCAACAAGGTCCTCAACATTAGCAGCATAAACCAGACTAGAAAGTAATAATATAAACACAACTACCAATATAAACTTTCCACACCTCATTTTATATATAGAAAAAACAGATAAGATTTATAAACATTGCGATTCTATTTGTTTCAGTATGAGCTGGAAAGAGAAATTCAAAAAAGGCAAAGAACTTATCTTATCAACATGTTCAAACAATACTCCGCACTCTAACATTGTTATCTCGCTAGGCTTTGTTGATGACAAGCTTTTAGTAGCTGACTGCCAGATGGAGACCACAATAAAGAATCTTAAAGAAAATAACAAGATCACTGTTATCGGAGGCTACTTGAGAATCAAAGGCACAGCAGATATATTCTCATCTGGCAAGTATTATGATTTCTGTGTTAAGAACACCAAGGATTACAAGGTAAAGAACGCGATTGTAATAAATGTCAAGGAAGTGTTTGACATGGATAAGGCAGAAGGAATTCAATAGCCAAACTTTAAAAACTACCCATTTCTCCATCAACGTATGAAACTAGAAGAGTTCAACTACCATCTACCTAAACAACTCATAGCTCATAAACCAGTGTTCCCTAAACACAACTCTAGACTGATGGTTGTCAATGAAAAGGTTGAACACAAACATTTCTATGATATTCTTGATTATCTTAAACCTGACGATGTTTTAGTCATAAATGAGACAAAAGTAAAACGCTGCAAGCTAAGAGGAAAGAAACTGACTGGAGCACCAGCAGAGATAGTTCTATTAGAAGAACTCGATAACAACCAGTACAAGGCAAGGATAAAAACAAATAAGCCAAAGATAGGGCAAAAAATAGTTGTTGATGATTTTATTATTGAAATCTTTGATAGGGATAATGATATTTTTATAATTAAATTCAATAAAGACATTTCAAAAAAAATAAACCTGATAGGAGAGTTCCCTTTCCCAACATACATAAAGAGAGACAAGCTGGAAGAAAGAGAATACCAGCCAATATTCGCAAAACACGAAGGCTCTGTAGCAGC
>JAHWHD010000001.1 GCA_019323525.1 Candidatus Woesearchaeota archaeon | reverse complement strand
CTCTTGCAAGTCCTTCGCTAATCTCTTTAGCTATGTCCAGTCCTGATACTGGTTTTTTGTACTCTTTCTTTGAACCGTCTGGGAATTCTATTTTCATTCACATCACCTTGTTTGAGTTTATTGGGTTGGTTTTTAAATAGTTTTCTCTACTTTAATCCTTATTTCTGAACACTGGTGCAATCTGCCTACCTCCATGCCAGTTCTCAGGCATCTCTTCAAAGTCTTTAAGCACATGGTTTCCTAAAGCCTTAAGCGCTTGATACTGTGCTTGCGGCTGTTTCTGTGCCAAGTAGTCTCTTAGCAAGTCTGCGAAACCTTTGTCGTGTTTGTCCAAATAACCTAACAGGTATTTTGGTTTCTGCTGCCACAAGTTCCTTGCCTTTAGGAAGATTTTTACTATGCAATCCAGAGCAAAGTTCATCGCCAGCTGCTCATCTTCTTTTCCAAGAGCATCCTCCACATCTTTCAATGGATCAATGATTAAGTAGTTCCATTGCCAGTTGTAGTCTTCTTTTGCATTTGGACCTTCATGGTAACGTTGTTTTCCGATATCTTTGATCTCCTGCATTTTTCCTTGAGGGTCATAGACCACTATACCTTCATCGCATATCTGGACCATTGATGGGTGGCTGTCCATGTAAGCCAGGTATTGTTCATAAGGATTGTAAAATAGTTCGAACTCTACTCCTTCAAAAACCCTGTACTCTTTCCATCTTTCCTTTCCTTTGACAAGTATCCAGACATCTATGTCAGAGTTAGCTCTCATCTGGTCCTTTACAAAAGAGCCTCCTATCATGATACCTAAAACATTAGGGTCTTTTTTTTGTTCTTGAATGATCTTTTCAAGCGCGATTTGATGATTTTGTTTCATTTTTGATTACCTCCTTGGGTTTATAGTTGAATCAAGTCCTTGTCTGGTGTATGCAAGAACTTTAGGGTGAATGAACTGCCTAAGCAGTTGTAGTAGTTGTAGAAGTAGAACTAGTTAGAACAAGTGCAAATTTTAGTTTAAGTTTTGCTTTCATGCTTAGTGGTAAGTCTTAATATTATTTAAATCTTTCTTTTTATTTGTCTCTTTTTAGTGATAATCAAATAATAATAACATTTTTAAATACCCTTTACCATGTTTTTATTGACATGGATAAAGAGACTTTACATGCAGATTACATGCTTGACAGCGCGTCCAGGAAGCTTTCATTCTTGTACATCAACCCTATAAACACTGTTAATGAGAAGCTGAGATGTTTCCAGGACCCTGGTTATAACCCGCAGTTCAGGTATAGAAAGATAAGGTTTAGCCTTGAGCTTATGAAGAAACGGCTAAAAAGGCTTAAAATCCCTCCAGGACCTTACCAAGAACTGCTTGAACAGGCAAGAGAGCATTGTCTTGACAAGGTCAAGATGCTGAAGTATCTTGGAACACCTAAGTTCACTAAATATTGTATTAAAGTTTACGGCAAGCCGTCAACCAGTCTTTTGAAAAAGGCAAGAGAGCTTATAGAGCTGCCTATTCTGAAGGAGAAGAACAAGCTGACGCCTGATAAGTATATCCCTATGCTGCAGAAAGCTCTTGAGGATGATGGATTAAAGGACTGGAGGATCAAGAAAGTGAATGGTTTGGGAAGTTCTGCATATGTGAACATATCAGATAAGACCGTGATGCTGAGGCGTGGACAGAACTTTTCAGAGAATTATGTCAAAAGATTGATAGTCCATGAGATTGGCTCGCATGTGCTAAGGGCTGAGAATGGTATCAAGCAGCAGTTAAAGATATTCTCTTCTGGTTTTCCTCATTACATGGCTACAGAAGAGGGTCTTGCAGTTGTAAATGAAGAAAGAAGGCAATTGCTTGATAACGAAACTTTGAAAAAGTACGCTGGCAGAGTCATTGCTACAGATATGGCACTTAGGCATCCATTCTCTGAGATATATACGTATATGCTTAAGTATTTTCCAAGGATGACTGCCTACAAAATAGCTATGCGTGCAAAACGAGGGATATCTGACACTTCACAGCCTGGAGGTTGCACTAAGGATCACGTGTATCTGAAAGGTTATTTGATGCTTAAGAAGTTTGTTAAAAAAGGTGGAGACCTTAACAAGCTATACTATGGAAAGATATCATTGGAAAGCTTGCCAATGGTTGAGAAGTTTCCTGATTTGGTAGAGCCGAGGTTGTTGTTAAAATAAAGATTTTTATACTATGACTGCATTAATTCTATAACATGACATACAAACAAGTAATCTTGGTAAGGCAAGACCTTAAGCTGCCTAAAGGAAAGTTAGCTGCACAGGTTGCGCATGCAGCAGTAGATGCTACTTTGAAGTCAGGTAAGTTAAAGGTGGCTGCATGGCGAAGAGAGGGTATGAAAAAGGTTGTCCTAAAGGTAAAGGACCAGAACGAGCTTCTTAATTTCCAGCAGCTTGCAAAGACAGAAAACCTTGTAGCTGCAGTTATAACAGATGCAGGACGTACAGTTGTTGAGCCCGGCACCATCACTTGCTTAGGTATAGGTCCTGATAAAGAGGATAAGATTGATAAAGTTACAAAAGAACTTAAAATTCTATAATTTTTTGGTCTTTAGAAGCCAGAAGATAACCAAAGCAGTAACAGCGACTAGTCCTATGAAAACAAAAGGGTTTCTCTCCTGGACACTTGGCTCTGCATCAGGTTCGTCACCGCATCGCATATCTTGATACTTATCAAGCAATGTTTCAAGTCCGTTAATGATTGGACTGTCTCCTTGAAGGTAATCGTCTCCAATGAAAAGAGTAGGCACGCCTTTTCTTACCACACCGTACTCAGCCATGTATTCGTCAAACAATAGATCGTTTTCCTGGTTGTCCCAGGTTTCGTATCTAAATATCTGAACATTGTAATCTGATTCGATTTCATCAAGATGCGACTTTACATTTGAACAGTGCGGGCAGCCGTCTCCGTAGAAGTAGTACACGCATGGATAAGCAAGTGCAATAGGAAGAACCAAAAGCACGACCAACAATGATAAAAGTTTTTTCATCAGTTTAATAATTACTATATTATTATATAAATGTTATGAAAAATTCAGTGCCATGTATATACAGCATACATACCAGATTTATAAACTGCAAAAACCATAATATTATCCGGGGTGGTTTGCTTGGATATAGAATGGGAACGTTACAGGTATGAGATACCTAATGCGACTGTTGAGGTCATAAGGGAGATCATCATTCCTGACGAATATTAAAGACCTTGTCGTTCGGTCTTGCAATGAAATCTAATTTTAGGGCTATGCTTTTTCCTTTTCCGGCTTTCTGTACTTTCTCATGGTTTATTTCCATAGAACCTATAATTTGTTCTTTGGCGCCTGTTGTCTTTCCTGTTACAAGTAATTTATCTCCTATCCTTAGTTCGCCCGATTCAAGCTTGACTTCTGCAACACCAATCTTTGAATAGAAGTTCCTTACAACACCGATATACTCTTTCCTTGTTCTTGAAGCAGAACCGTAGATGTCTGTAAAATCGTGAGATGTAGGAAGTCCTAGATAGAACCCGCTTGAGAACTTTCTATTGAATACTGTCTTTAATCTTTCCAGGTTTTCTTCTTTTAGTTCTTTGAACTGTTTTATTATATTATCATCTTTATTTTTGTTTTCAAATTCTTCATTCTTATTTTTAACATCAATATATTCTTTATTTTTAATATAAAAATCAATAACTTCCCTATAGCATTCAACAACTGTCTTTACATACTCAGGTGTCTTGTTCCTGCCCTCAATCTTGAAAGCGTCAATACCTGCATCAACAAGTTTCTCAATAAATGGAAGAGTGCATAGGTCTTTGGCAGACATAACATAGTTATTGTCCAGCTCAAGCTCGTGGCCTTCTTCGATGTCTGTTACTCTGTAGGTTCTTCTGCAAGGGTGCAGACATGAGCCCCTGTTTGCTGATTTTTCAAAAAGAAACTGTGACACAAAGCATCTTCCTGAAACAGCAACGCACATTGCGCCGTGGATGAATGTCTCGATTTCAATATCCAGGTTTTCGTTTATTATTTTTTGTTTTATCGATCTTATCTGTTCTAAAGACAGTTCTCTTGCAAGAATAAAACGTTTAACACCTAAGTCATGGTATTGCTTGATAGCTTCAAAGTTAGCAATAGATGCTTGTGTTGAAAGATGAATCTCAAATCCAAGCTCTTTAGCCAGTTTTAGAACAGCATGATCCCAGCAAATGATTGCGTCAATCTCTGCGTCTTTAGCGCTATCAAGCAGCTGTTTTACCTTTTCAATTTCGTCATCGAAAACGATTGTATTTATAGTAAGATATGCCTTTACATTATTCTCATGGCATTTATCTACTACTTTATTTAGCTCTGTAAGTTCGAAGTTATTTGCAGTGGCGCGCATGTTAAGCAGTTTAGTTCCAAAGTAAACGGCATCAGCTCCTGCTTCTATAGCTGCAGCTAACATCTCCCAGTTTCCAACAGGTGCTAATATTTCTACCATAAACATAAGAAAGAAAAGAGTTGTATAAAAAGTTTAGTATGTACAGATGTTGTTGCTACAAACCATGCCTCCTTCGCACCTGCCTTCACAGCAGGCCTCTCCTTCAGCACCGCACCTTACACAGATGTATGAAGAGTCACATGTAAGTGTTGTAGCAGTGCTTAGCTCTGGATCAAAACATCCTGAAGCGCAACAATGATCTCCAGGTTCTCCACAGTTTTTCTTACTTTTAGATGCAGCTTTAATGCATGTTTCTTTGTTAACCTCGCCTTCATCGCTTAAGTCATTGCACAGTTCAGGGTCGCCTAAAGTTTCTGCGATAGGTTGTATACATTTAGCTCTTCTCTCAGGTGCTGTAATCTTTTCTTTAGTGCACATCAGCGGGTTGTAGTACTGTTTTCCGTATTTTTGGTAGCAGTGTTCTTTATCAGAAATTGTCTTCTCCTTTGCACAAATCTGGTCTACACTTTCAACAGATTTAGAAGCTCCGCATCCTCCTATACATCCTGATATTATAATCATTGTTGTCAGCAAAAGTCCGATTAGTATTATATATTTCATTCTATACCTTCTTGCAAATAATATCACATATAAGCCCCTCTTCACATTTTGCTCCGTATGAGCAGCAAGTCTGGCCTTCTTTACCGCAGAACAATTCAACACAGATGCCTTCGGCGCATCTAAGCTCTGGATCGCATTGAGAGAGGTATTCTTTATCAGAGCAGCACCCTATACCTAATTTTCCGCAGGTTACCTGTTGGGTTGTTCTACACCTGAAATTGTCGTCGCATTTAAGACCAGCGTTGCAGATATATCCGAGTCTACCGCTATCGCAGCACGCTCCTAAAAGCCCTCCGCACTTCATAACTCCTCTAACAGCTTTAGCACAATCGTCAGCTTTGATGTCCTGATACCCATATACCATATACAAGTCAGAGTCTTTACAGATGTTAGGGTCTTTTGTTACTTTAGCAATACCTAACTTGCACTTGGCTCTTCTTTCCTTGGTTGTTATATCTGCGCAGGCTTTCAAGTTAACTGCTTTTATAGCAGCATCTTTAATACAATGTTCAACCTTACTAAGGTCTGTTCCGTATTTACCAGAGCATGTTACAAGAATCTCATCCGCAGTAGCTGCATTTGCATAAAGATCTACGCCAAGACAACCTGAACAACCAGAAATAACCAAGATAGATGCAAGGATTATAGCAATTATCAAGTATTTCATTATTATGCCTCTTTATAAGGGATTATATAACTTTCTGGTATTTAAAGGTTTAGGGGAAAATGATTTAAATTCATGGTTTATTCTAGCTTGCATGGTCAATTATTCGTTCATTGCAAAAAATACAGTTATCCTTTATAATTGTGTTTTTCAACGTGTCAAGCCAAGGGTTGAGAGAAGGGGTGAGCAAGTTACAATAGATGAGATTATTTTGAACGGATTGGAGTTTGAGGATGCAAGTTCTCTGAAAAAAGGGGTTTTTGAGCCCTGGTTTACTCATGCAAGTCCTGAGGAAAGAGACCGGTTTTTTGTTTATATGGAACAAACCTTGAGCAGGATCCGGTCAAACGAGATGAGCCCTGGTAATCTTGTTTTAGTTCCGTTTGCAGATTATGTTCTTGAGTTTGAGGTTGTAAAAGGTGCTGTCCGTTATAATCAGCTTCATAGAGCTCCTAAAGTAGTCCAGAGTTCTTCGACTATATCGCATGTAATTCCCTGGAGCCCTGAACTATGGGATTTATGCCTTAGCCAGCACAGGTTAGCTTATCAAGGCGAGCCTGGTAAATTTATGAGAGTCGAGAAAGTGGATTTTGGTGAAGGAATGTTTCCAGTGGTTCATCATTATAGAAGCGCGTCTCAGCCATTGACATTTAATGCAAAGTACAGGCTTATTCTAATGGATATAGATGATCAAGGTTCACAATAGGTTTCTCAATATTAATAGTATCATCATAAGCTATCCTTGGACACATAGTGTTGACCCAGCAATCTATAAAGTTGAAGTTGATAAGCTGAGTAAAGTCTGCTGTGTCGCAGATGAATATGTAAGGTTCCTTGTCTTTTTGTTTTAATTTTTCTTTTAACTCGATTGCTTTGCTTAATTGTTCTTGGCCAGGTTTTGTTGTTACAAGTATTCCTATTCTTTTCGCTTTATTGTATTTCTCTTTGTTCTCTTTTAATTTTAGTTCAAACTTTTCAATATAATCTTTTTCAAGCTTTTTTATTTTGTCTAAGAATGGATTGAAAACAAAAACCTGTTTTTCCTTGTTATTTATCATGAATGCAATAGGATGGAACAGGCCGTCGCCGATATATAGAAAGTCTCCTTCCTGCTCAACTTTATCAATACTGCAGCCAAGT
>JAHWHD010000009.1 GCA_019323525.1 Candidatus Woesearchaeota archaeon | reverse complement strand
CAGTAGCTATAGGAAAGACAAGGCACACTCTAAAAATAATAGAAAAGTCTAATGTCTTTGCAGTCAACTTCATATCAGAGGACATGGAAGATATAGCAGTAAATGTTGGCAGGAACTCTGGCTTTAGGAAGGACAAGTTTGCCATGTTCAAGATAGATAAGGAAGAATGTGAAAGGATAGACTGCCCTGTTATTAAAGGCTGCTTAGCTCACCTTGAATGCAAAGTTATCAACAAGCTAGAAGCAGGCGACCATGTAATCATATTAGGCGAAGTAGTGAATAGAAAAATAAACAAACAAGGAAAAAGATTGTTCCAGGCAGGGACTGGTGATAGGTTTACTACTACTGTTTAGACTTCTTCCTTTCCTGTACACCCATTACATATCCTCGAATCTTTGCAACCGCGCCGTCATGAGGGAACTGTTGGATTGGTGGCGCATAATGCTGAGATAAAGCAGCATCCATAATCTTGTCCACAGCCTCTTCTGGAGACATTATTAGCTTCATCTCCCTAAGTTCTCCCAGACCATCTTCACCAACCCCTCTCTTCAACATCTTTATTGCCCTCTGCGCCATCGCAGTCTCAACAAAGGGAAACTCTACAAGCCTTGCATCTATGTCTCGTTCTGTGTAAGCTGCTTTATACCTATGTCCAGCAACAAAACCTCTTAACCCAGATTTAGATGAGCTGTAGACTCCCTGATCCTGGTTACCGTCTGCGGCAGCTGAACCAACAAATACCATGACACCATGCTCTGCCATAACATTAACTGTCTTTCCGTCTATCTCCCTGGTTCCAAGCAATGTTTTGTAGAGCAAAATATTGGCCACAAGATTTACATCCATAATCTCATGCACATCGTCTGGGTCAAGTTGTTCAATAGATCTTTTTTGAGATATTCCTGCATTACCTATAAAGTAATTAACTGGTCGACCACTTGTGAAAGATTGTAACCTCTCTAGAAATGCTTCACCACATTTTCTGCGGCTAAGATCCAATCTAACAAAACCACCTTCACCAGCAACATCTAATCTTAAAACTTCAGCCTCGAGATTCTGAAACCTATCAGCCACAAGTCTGCCCAGTCCTCCCCCTGCTCCTGTGACAACAGCCAATTGACCTTGTAAATTCATAATATCAACCTCCAGCAAGGATAATTAGCATATACTTTAAAACAATTTATCTAATTTAAAGTATAGTTTGGATTAATGACTCTAAAACAACAATATTTATATATCATTTCTTATCAGGGTTCTATATCATCAAAAGAGGTTAATTAAAATGGGATATGTTGAGGATATTCAAAAGATCAATAAGCTTGCTAAGGAACTTCTAGACCACAAGATGGCAGATTCTCTTGACGAAGCAGTTGTACAGGCAAAGGGGATGCTGAAGAACGATATAGACCTTGCAAAGATACCTAACCCTGGCACAGATTACCAAGAAGAAGTCAAGGTTGAAAAGATAAACTCCCAAACACTTCAAGAGCATGAACGAAAGTTAAAAGCTATAGAGGAAGACAAAAAAGAGCCAGACATATCATGGCAGGAAGCGATGGCTAAGAACAATGAATACATTGTAGGCATGATGAAAAAGTTCGAGTCTGCTGTCCATACTTTTAACAATGAGCTATGCGCTTTAAGGAGAAAAGTGGCTTCTTTAGAAGACGGTCAAAAGGTTGTTAATCTAGTAAAAGAACAGGCATCTGAACCTGTGCAGCAACCTCAACAACAAGCTGCACCGCAGCCAGCTCCTCAAGCTCAACAGCAGCAATCTTCACATCCAAAGACAGGATCATCTGACCCTTCACAGTTCTCTGTCGAGAAGATATTCTATTATGGAAAGAAATAATCTTTAAATAGAACTGCCATTTGCCTGTTTTTATGAAAGGCAGATTAGATTTTCTGGAGACAGCGCTTACTTCAAATAATCCTGAAACGAGAAGACTCAGCAAAGTAATACAAAGGATAATAGATATGAACAGCACTGTTGAGGGCACAAGAGACTATTTCATGCTTAACATTCTAGGCACTGCGGATGCACCTCAAAAAGCAAGAGAGTATATTAAAAGCTGTCTTGCAAGAGACGCAAAAGCTGAAGAGATTAGAAAGTCCCATCCTGTTGAGGATGCAGGATATCTGGCATGGTATGACGAGTTCATGCCCAACGATCCAGACATACAAGTGATAGACAGAAACCTCAAGGAGTCCCTTAAGACTAAGGAAGAAATATTCGCGGATCTAGCACCACGTTTACGTAACATGATGAGATCACTATTCTGTGCCGCTCACATAAGGATGGCTTTAGATAATTATGATACTGCCCAAGAAATAGTATCGCATGTAGATGGGACACAGTTCCCTATGGCCATAGAAAGTGTACAACCTCATCTATCAGCTATGAAGTCCGCATTAGACCAACCGCCTGGACTGACAAAACTTGAGGCATTGGCAAGTATAGCAGAGGCTTTTTCAACGAAATGCTATGCATTTCGTTCTGCTGATGTGCCCCAGTTAGGAAGAGTGTTCAAAAGCGATGCATTCCAGGGCAGAATGTGCGATTCATATATCCAATTTAAAAACGGTTTTTTTCAAGAATTCGATTGGAGAGCCCAACCACGGGAATATTATGATGATCGCGTGATTAATTTCTACCTGCACGGCATGCTCGAAGGAGAATATTCTCTGATAAAGAACCCACGAGTGGCATTCAAAGGCATAGAATATCCAAAAGATTATGGCACAACCCCTGTCTGGGTCTTCTCACCTGTTCACTTTTCAGTACAACTGCCTTCAGCATTTAGAGAGTTTGTCGTTCCCGTATTTAAGAAGATTGAAGAAGACTATAAAGACAGGATTGCAGAGCCCTCTGAATTAATCAGTTAAATGTTATAATACTCTTTCACCTGTTTCCCTGACCAGAACTTAGCATCCTCTAAACTAAAACCTAACAGCTTTATACCTTTCTCTAACTCTTCCCTTGACTCAGCCTCTATCTCAATAAAACAGGGGATATCTTCATAGAAATCCATATCAACCCTAAAATTACCAACCTTGAAAGACTTCCTTCTCCTGAAATCAGTAGCATACTCTTCAAGGCCAAGCTTTCCGAGCAGCAGCCTTGCACTGTCAAAATCATCAACTAAAACCTCAGTCTCATCATAAAACCCTTCTTTCCTGAACTTATGCGTCAATAAGACCTTATCACCTAACTTCCTCAACCTTAACACGTCAATTTCGCGATTAAAGTATATAGAAAACAAATCTCCGTCAAAAACCAGCGAAGCTCCAAGCTGCTTCAGCCTTTCTTCAACCTTTCCCTCATCAATCTCCAGGATCTTAACCTCGTGCTCTTGCAAAATACCACCTCTTTTAGGAGCAGTTCAGCAAAGATTTCGTCACAAGCTCCTTGAACAGCAAAATCATGATAAAACAAGTTGACCACATTATTAAACCTTGGATTAAAAGCAATTCCGGGCTTGTTTATCCAGAAATCCATGTAAAAATCATCATATTTAATCCTGTCCATGTGAGCTAGAATCCTATCCAAATAATCTCTTGATATCTCCCAGTTGATATTAGCTTCAGGCATATGCCTCCTCCCGCCAATAACCGGAATTGTACATGCAAAATCTGGATGAAGATCCTCATCACCTCTAAAACCTCGCACTCCATCTATGTAGTAAACTCCACGCGCATTATTGACAGTCTTAGTAGCCCTTCCCGAATAAGCGATATCAGTGTCCCATTCATCGTTCATCTCTCCCCATGCATGCTGTACAAGCAACGCCACATTCCTCTCTTTAACACGGCGCTTATTAGAAACCTTCTCAATCAATCCTTCGACAGTCTTCTCAAAAAGGTCTATACACACTTCATTCTCTCCCTCATCCTTCTCCCGTAACGAATGCTGTGACAATGGCTCAGCTGTATCAAAACAATAGATTGCAGTATAATCTCTAACACCATAAAGGGCATCTACACAAGCCCTGAACTCCTTATCCTTCATATCTTCAGGTAGAAAAAACACCAAACCGCGTGGCGTAGGAAGTCCTCTGCTTTTGATATAAACAAGGCCTTTCAGGTTCATATCTCAAAGAAAAAAGTCCCAACTAAATAACCTTTATATACTTCCTTATATATACTGTAGTATATGAAAGCAAACGCTATGTTCAGCATTGTAAGTATCGCAATAATCTTAGTACTTTTAATGCTACAGTGGTATGTTTGGGCAGCTGTAATGCTGGCTATAGCGCTTTGGTATGGCTTCTACAAGAGAAAATGGTTTGATGATGGAAGCTATAATTTTTAGGTGAACGCTTCTTCACATAGCCCTTCAGGGATCAGAATCTCGCATAACTGAAAGTTACCTAATCGTTTAGCATAATCCCTTTGACAACTCTTCCCAGATTCTGAACGACTGTCTATGCAGTTGTCAGATATTAACCCCTTGAACATGAGCACCTGTAAAATCCTCAGGCGCATAATCTCGCTTTCAATACTTTCATTCACAGGCTCTTTTAGTTTTTGTATCTCATCATGGAAATAATTATTTGCAAGATCATTCAGTTCAGATTCCAAATCATTAAAAATGTTCAAACTCTGTTCTCGAATTTTTGATGAACCAACAAAATCCGCATCATCGTATATCCTAGGCATAGAAACCCCAGTCTCGCGATTACTTAGATATTCATTTTCGAGGTCTTCCACAAGAGCGCGCAGTTGAGACCTGTACAAAACTAAGTCAGATTTACCCTTCAGAGAATCCCACTCGTATTGAGCAGCCTCTGTCTCGATTTTTGTTTTCGTCATTCCTAGAGCAAACTTTACAGACATTATGACCAGATCTGTTACGAACATTTGAGTCTTGCCTGCCTCAAGATCTTGTTTAATCTCGTTGTATCCCACGGGTTTAGGGTTAACTCTTAAATCAAAAGGCAATCTTGAAACTTTTTTAAGTTCGCTGTCAATATGAACCCCTATCTTTGTCTGGCTCAACTCATTATATTCTGAGCCAAACCTAGAGCCAGTCTCAATTAGATCCTCAGTTTCAATGTTAGAGGCGCAATTAAAGATAAGCGCGTCTTGATCCTCAAAAGCAATAATAGTAAATGTCTCTTCTTCATCTAAACCAGAGACCTGCGCAAGTTTCTCCTCGAAATGTTCATAATCAATAGTAAGCTGTTCACAGGTATTAGCATAAACATCGCAATCATAATATAGCTTAACCTCCTTACCTGACCAATCTGAACGCTGGACACATAAGGCTGACTTACTTCCAATAAAACATTTTATTTCATCGCTATCATCAAGGCTTTTTCCATGATACCTTGCAAAAAAACCTTTACTTAACTCTACCCTTACAAGTTCTTTTGCTGTAAACAGCTGTCCCTCTGCTCCAGCATACGCCTCTTCAATAAAGCCAGAGTAAAACATCCTTGGCTTGATAACAAACCAATAACTCAACCCAGCGATTGAAAGTAAGATTACAACAACAATCACAGCAATAAAAACATGATGTCCTTTACCCCTTTTCGGCTGGATCAAAGCCCTTGATATCTCTTTAGAATCATAGCCTTGCTTGGTCATAGCTTTCCTTATGTAGCTCTCATCATAACCATCAAGCCTAGCTTTCCTTACCCAGTCAAGTAAACTGCTGTCCATTTCAACCTCTTTTTTTCATAAATGATTGATTACGTCATATATAAATCATTCTGATTTAGTTAAGGTCATATATTCTCACTATTGACTTAATCTTTAAACCAAATATTCTAGACATACTACATGGCTGATAATATTTGGTACGAGCATGGGATTGATGACTGGCAGTTTATTGATGAAAAGGACGATGACAAACTCCCAGAACTCCTAACTGGGTGGGCAAAGGATTACTCACAAACAACCGACAACTTCGAAAGATACACTATTGACTACTGCGCACTTAACGCAATCAGACGCTTAGGTTACAACTATAGGCCAAAACCTGAGCAATACTGTGCAGAGATGTATCGGCTTTACATGAAAACAAGAAATTTTTACCTTCTTGAGAAAGAGGTAAACAAATTGTTTGAAGATGAAAAAAACTGAATTAGAAAGATCTGTAACTTATCTTCTATGCCCTGATAAAGCATGCAGAAAGCACGAAGAATCTAAATCAATCTGCGAAATTGAATGCCCAGATAAGGACAAATTAAAGAAGATCGTCAGGTGCAAGTTCTGTGATGATATTGTATACCTTCCAGGCACTCATTACCCTCCCATGAAGTTCGCCCATATATGCCCTGATGGAAGAGAGTTAAGACAGTTCAGGCTAAGTTATGATTACAAGATAATCTATGAAGAACCAGAATAAACAATATAAACATCCCTACTTCTACACCTGATATGTTCTGCGAGACACGTGTTGCAACATACCTTGATAGTATTGAAGATTTAATCAAAAGATACTCTAATGATTTTATCCAAACAGAGGTTGGCAGGGAAGATGTTATCAAGTACAGGCTGCCTGTTAGAGAAAGGGATAAGACTTACCTGTTGATGGTCTCAAAATGCCTGGACGCAGTAGCTTTGGCACAGAACGACTACAACGTTATTGTCACAGTCATGGGCGAAAGAAAAGGCGCAAAAAGAGTTATGAGGGGCTTCCAGAAAAAAACAAAACTCCAGACAAGGCTTGCCCCAGAACATCTTAACGAGACATTCAGGCTTCTAGCTGCAATGTTCTTTTAGAAAACCATATAAATATCAATTTCTCTAATATGTCAAAAGAGGTGTTATTATGACTGTATACGGCAATCTAGAATTTCTTGATCTTAAATATAAACCTAAAAAGACTGATGTTGTTGTTGAGTACTACGCAGAGCCAAGGAGAGGAACTTCATTAAAGAGACTTTGCGAATACCTTGCAGGAGAATCTTCTATAGGTACATGGACGCACATCCACACGATGAACCCAAAGATTGCAAGGACACTTAAGCCGCACGTATTCTCTATTAACCCTGAAACAGGCCAGGTAAAGATTGCTTACCCTGAAGATTTGTTTGAAGCAGGCAACATGCCAGGCATACTGTCCAGCATAGCTGGAAATATCTTCGGCATGAAGGAAGTAAAAGGTTTAAGGTTTGAAGACATTATTTTCACAAAAAAACATGTTAAAGCCTTTCGCGGCCCTCAATACGGTGTTAAAGGAATAAGAAAAATGACGTCTGTCAAAAAAAGACCATTTGTAGGCACGATTGTAAAGCCAAAAGTCGGCCTTACATCAGCACAGCACGCAAAAGTAGCTTACGACTCCTGGGCTGGCGGTCTTGACTTAGTGAAGGACGACGAAAACCTAACATCCATGACATTCAACAAGTTCGAGAAACGCATGGAGCTTACGTTCAAGGCTCGTGATAAGGCAGAGAAAGAGACAGGAGAAAAAAAGTTATACCTTGCAAATATCACTGGTCCGTACAACGACATGATCAAGAGAGCTAAGATGGTACTGGATAATGGCGGCGAGTATATTATGTACGATGTGCTTACTGCAGGCTGGGGCGCGCTCCAAGGTATAAGAGACTTTGCACAAGACCATAAACTTGCGATTCATGGCCATAGGGCAATGCACGGAGCTTTGACAAGAAATCCGCACCTAGGAATCTCAATGCTTGTGCTTGCCAAGACTTACAGGTTGATAGGGATAGACACTTTGCATATAGGCACAGCAGGTATTGGAAAGATGCACGGTTCTAGGAAAGAGGAACTTCATGTACATCACGAAGTTGAATGGCCGTACATCAAAGGCAGTGCCCATGAAAAACTTCTTACCCAGGACTGGTACGGAATAAAGCCAACACTGGCAGTTGCATCTGGAGGCTTGTCGCCTTTGCATCTGCACAAAGTTATGAAAGTGATGGGCAATGACATAGTGATGCAGGCAGGAGGCGGTGTGCACGGCCATCCAAACGGTACGCGACAAGGAGCAACAGCGATGCGTCAGGCAGTTGACGCTGCAATGGAAGGAACTCCATTAAAAGAGTATGCAAAGACGCATAAAGAACTTGCTTTGGCTTTAGATAAATGGGGATAGAAGCTTTATAACCCCTTAATTCTTTATTTATATACTTTTTAACATAAACTATATAAGTATGGTTACCTATATAGCATACAGATGGGGGGATATAAACTATT
>JAHWHD010000057.1 GCA_019323525.1 Candidatus Woesearchaeota archaeon | reverse complement strand
CTAAAACCTTTTCTTTAGCTATTTTTCTGCAGACTTCGATTCTGGGCGGTTTTTTAATCTTCACCTAGAAATTTATGATTCTGTAGTATATAAGTTTTTTGAAGAAAAAAAAGAATGGGAACGCGGGCTCCAAAGCCACTGGACACTGGACAAGTGTGGAAATAGTTTATATATCCTGAATTCTCATCTTAAATCAAGGTGTTGGTGGTGATTTAAAATGAAATTTGACTTATCAAATATACAACTCAGCAAGAATGATATAAGGCGCGGTTTGATTCTTCCTGAGTGTCCATCTCCTGAGCTAGCAGAATTTATTGGGATATTGGTAGGTGATGGTTACATGAACTATTATCCCTATCAACATAAATATCTTTTAGAAATTGCTGGTGATTCTGCGTTAGATAAGGGTTATTTAGAAAGTTATGTTTTGAGTTTAATTGAGAGATTGTTCAATATTAAACCTTCAATAGTTAAAAGAAAAAATCAAAATACTATGTACTTGAGGTTAATATCTAAAGGTCTTATAAACTATCTGATTATGCTTGGTTTTCCGAGAGGTAGAAAGCAGCAGATTACTATTCAAGGTTGGATATTATCGAAGCGCGAATATATGTTAAATTTTCTTAGAGGATTTGCTGATACAGACGGTTGCATAAAGTTTAGAAAAGATTATCCTATTATTGCTCTAACTTCGAAAAGTAGACTATTAATAACTTCTATTTTTGATTTTCTTCTTTCAGAGAGCTTTTCATTAAAGTCTTTTTACGTTGATAACTCTGTTTTTCGTATTTACTTAAATGGTCATAGGAATCTTAAGCTATGGTTAGATTTAGTCAGTTTCAGAAATACTAGGCATATTAAAAAAATAAGAAAAAATGGGAACGCGGGGATTTGAACCCCGGATTTAGGTTAGACGGAAATCCGGTTCTAATCACCTACGTCTTCAGCGTAGTGCTCTCCTATGCCGAAGAGGGTTAAAATCCCACCTTCTCAGGCTGAGCTACGTTCCCATTGTGCTCAGCTTGACCATGAAATTATTTGAACTGTTTAAATTCTTTTCGGTCTAGATTACGTCTTCTTCGATTGCTATGTCATCCTGAGACTCTTCATCTGGTTCTTCTTCTGAACTTGATATCGGTTCAGTTTCTTCTGGCTCTGGACTTGGTGCACTTCCTTCGCTCACCACTTCCATCTTGCCGAACTTGCCAGTTGTTAGTTGTTTCTCGCCCTGCCATTCGTTGACATAGCCGTTCTCGATATGAAGTTTCATGCCTGGTTTAACCTTGTCAATATCATCGTTCCATAACGTTAGCTTTATCTCGCCGCTCTCGTCCTTTACAAGAGCGTTACATACTCTTCCAGTCTTGCCGAACTTGTTAAACTCCCTTACTTCGTCCATGCTAACTACTTCTACAATGATGTCTACTTTTCCTTGTCTTGGTTGTAAATCTGCTATTGCCATTATTATCCCCTCATTAAGTGATTCAAGTGAGTATTATTTATAGTTTTGGGTTATTTTATAAGCTTGCCAGCTTCTATGAATTTAATCTCTTTATTAATCAGCTTTCTAAGGGTTTCTTTAAGCTCTTTTACCTTTACCCTTACCTGTTTAGTTGAGTCTCTATCTCTAACAGTAACATCTTTGCCTTTTGAGTCAAAATCTATAGTGATGCAGTATGGAATTCCTACCTCGTCTGCTCTTGCGTAACGCCTTCCTATAGATCCTGATGTGTCGAACTGGGCTGTGAAGTCCATCTTTAGCTCGTCGTATAGTGTTCTAGCCTCATCTTTTAGCTTGTTAACCAGAGGGAAGACCCCTATCTTAACAGGAGCAAGTTTTGGATGTAGCTTTAGGACAATGTTTCCTCGTTTCTTGTCGTCATTATAGGCATCAAACATAAAAACAAGCATCGCTCTCTCAACGCCTTGAGAAGGTTCTGCTACAACATGCGGAACAACCTTTTTCTTTGTCTCCTCGTCAAAAATACTTAAGTCAACTTTTGAGTGTTTAATGTGTTGTTGAAGGTCAAAATCGGTTCTATTCGCCATCCCCTGAAGCTCTTTCCAGCCAAATGGAAATTCGTATTCAAGGTCCCATGTATCAAGAGCATAATGGCTGAGTTCATCAGACACATGCTGCCTTAACCTGAACTTGTCAGGTTCAGCGCCAAGCATGGCAAACCATTTATGCTCGATCGCAAGCCAATAAGCGTGCCATTCAGTCTTGATGATCTTTTTATCAAGAGCTTCCTTGATTGACATCTTGACAGCGTCTTTTTTCTTTTTCTGCAATTCTTCAGATAGGATGTTTACCTTGTGCTTTAATACCTCTTTCATGAAAGGGCATTCATTGACCTTGTCAGGATGTACAAAGTATTCAATCTCCATCTGTTCAAATTCCCTGCTCCTGAACAAGAAATCTCTAGGGCTTATCTCGTTCCTGAAAGCTTTTCCGATCTGCGCTATGCCAAAAGGAAGCTTTAACCTTGAAGTTTCAGTAACAAGCTTGAAATTAGTGAATATAAGCTGGGCTGTCTCAGGTCTTAGGTATGCAGTGTTGTTTGTGACTGGACCAACATTTGTTTTGAACATCAGGTTAAGGTCTCCAATAACTTCATAGTCTCCTCCGCACTCGCATTTTACCTTTCCTATCTCGTTCTTGTCAAGTTTATTGGATTTTTTGCATTTCTTGCACTTTACATAGACATCCATGAAATTGTCTACATGGCCTGATGCTTTCCATACTTTAGGGTTTGTGATTATGCTTCCATCAATACCCACAACATCTGGACGAGCCTTTACATGGAACTTCCACCATTCCTGTTTTATGTTGTTCTTCAATTCTACTCCAAGAGGTCCAAAGTCCCAGAACCCTGCAAGTCCGCCATAGATGTCGCTGCTAAGAAACACAAAACCTTTACTTTTACAGAATACAGCCATTTCTTCTATATTGATGCTCATTTTATTGAGTTTATATAGTAAGGTTATATATATTTTACGAAACCCCTTCGCTCACAGCCTTGAAATTCTTGTATTTTGAAATCAAGGCACCTACTGTTTGACAAATATAATGGTTGTTCGCTGGCCGGTACCGGCAGGGGTTTCTTTTTAGGATTTCACTTATGTATGACTTTATAAGCGAAAGGTAAGTTTTATATATGACCCATATATGGCTCCTGGTGAGGTGATAGTACAATGACTAACCAATATCAAACTGTAAAATTGCCGAAAGGGCTTCTTGACAGGGTCAAGGAGCAGATTAAATGTGATGATAGCTATCTGAATGCTTCTGATCTTGTAAGATACGCTGTTAGAAAGTTGTTAAATGATTTGGCTGGTAAAACGAGGTGAATTAAAGATGATGAAGGAAGATATTTACACGACCTTGCTCACAAAGGTTCTAACGTCTAAGTTGTTAAGAAAGCCTTTGATGAAGAAGTTGGAGAAACGCATGTATCAAGGCATGGTCGTTAATCAAACTCATGAAGTTAAAGCTGTACAGGAGAAAAAGTATGAGTTCTTTCAAGCAATGGTAACCTGTGCATTAAGGAATATTGACAAGGGCTGGATCTCAAGGGATATTGTCAAGATAATGATCAGAAATCTGGTAAGAAACCAGATAGTAAGGACTGATGAGACTAAACAGAAAATCTATGGATTTGAAGAAAGATGGGGTGCTAGACCGCCAAGTTTCCTTGTATTCTCACCAACACAGAAGTGCAACCTAAAATGTACTGGATGTTATGCTGACTCTGATACTTGTACTGATTCAACACTTCCGTTTGATGTTGTAGAAAAGGTTGTGGATGAAGCTTATAACGTCTGGGGTAACAGGTTTATGGTAATCAGCGGCGGAGAGCCGTTCATGTACAAGGATAATGGCAAGACATTACTTGACATATTTGAAAAGTATGACCAGATGATTTTCTTGGTCTATACAAACGGTACACTTATTACTAAAGAGATGGCGCAGAGGCTTGCAAAGATGGGTAATGTATCTCCAGCTCTCTCAGTAGAGGGAATGGAGAAAGAGACTGATGAGAGGAGGGGTCCTGGAATCTTTAAGAGAACCTTGGAAGCGTTCCAGAACCTTAGAGAGGCTGGTGTTCCTTTTGCAATCTCCTGCACTCCAACAACAAAGAACTATGATGTGCTTATGAATGACGAATTTTATGAGTTCTATTTTGAGAAACAGGGAGCAACATACATGTGGCAGTTCCAGCTGATGCCTGTCGGAAGGGGTAAAGAGACTTTTGAGCTAATGCTTAATCCTCAGCAAAGACTAAGCTTGTACCATAAATGGAAGCACGTGATGATCGACAAGAAATATTGCGTAGCAGATTTCTGGAACTCTGGTGTGCTTACACATGGTTGCGTAGCTTATGGTAGGCACGGAGGTTACATGTACATTGACTGGGACGGCAAGATCATGCCATGCGTGTTTGTACCTTACTATGAGGATAATGTGCTTGACCTTTTCAAAGAAGGTAAGCCGTTGGCAGCAGCAGTGTTCTCTGACCTTATGAAGCGCGGAAGGAAGTGGCAGGACGAGTATGGTCTGGATGACACAAAGCATCCGCATAATCTCTTAATGCCTTGCTCTATCCGTGATCATTACGAGAATTTCAGGGAGAATATACTTACACCAACTGCAAAAGCAGAGAACAGGGAGGCGCAAGAGGCTCTAGAGTCAGACAAGTATAGGGAGAACCTTAGGAAGTTTGATGAAGAGATGGAGAGGTTGACAGAGCCGCTCTGGCAAAAGGAGTACATGGAGGGTGAAAGTTAAATAATTTTAATTTTATTTTTAAAAATGGCATCGATATTCAAAAATCTGGGCGTAAGAGTTGGAGCAAAGATAACTGAGCAGCTTATGATGCACAGCACCCCAAAAGGACTTGTCAAGGCTGCAGGCATACTTAAGGCTGTATCACCTGCAAGGCATAAGCCTAAGATCGAGTTCGTAAGGCAGAAGTTCAGGGAGAGGCATTGCGCTCTTATGTTCGCGCTTAAGGTCTTGAAAGAGATCAGGCCAAATTTCAGGAAAAAGTTAGTTAATAATCTTATCATCAATGGCATGCTTCTTAGTACTGAGAAAAGGGACGCTCACAAGAGTTATGGAAACAACATTCCCTTTACGCTTCTCATGAGTCCTACAATGAGGTGTAACTTCAAGTGCAAGGGTTGCTATGCTGCAGATTATGACCCTAACAAGGAGATGTCTGTTGAAAAGTGGGATTCAATCATAGACGAGGCAAAAAAGCTTGGTGTAGGTCTTTTTACTGTACTGGGCGGGGAGCCTTTTGTAAGAAAGGACGATCTGCTATATCTTATGAAGAAACATAATGACGCTTATTTCCAGATTTATACTAATGGTGCTCTTCTTAACAATTCTTTGATAGATGAGATTGAGAAGCTCGGTAATGTATTGATAACTTTCAGTATTGAAGGGTTTGAGAAGGAGACCGACGAGAGAAGGCATCCGGGCACTTTCAAGAGATTGATGGAGGTAATGGACGAGTTCAAAAGAAGGAAGATTCCGTTTGGTTATTCTTGCTGCGTAACCAGGAAGAACTATAAGCAGTTGCTGGGCGACGAGTTCTTAGACTTTATAATCAGCAAAGGCGCTTATGTTGGCTGGCATTTTATGTACATGCCAATAGGAAAGTGCCCTACAACAGACCTTATGCTTACTCCTGAGCAAAGGAAGTATATGGGAGAGAGAATGAAGTATATAAGGAATAACAAGCCTTTATTCGTGATTGATTTCTGGAACGATGCCCCTTTTGTAGGAGGTTGCATTGCAGGACTTGACTATGTGCACGTTGATGCGGAAGGTTTTGTAGAGCCATGCATATTCACGCATTTTGCAACTGACAATGTTAAGGAAAAGAAGCTTGTTGATGCTTTTAATTCGAAGTACATGAGAGCAATCAGGAAGAGAAGGTATTATAACAAGAATCTTTACACGCCCTGTATGCTTGTCGATAATCCTGGAAAGTTGAAAGAGATTCATGAGGAAGCTGATCCAAAGCCGACACATCCTGACGCGATGACAATCCTGAATGAGCTTAAGCCAGCAATCCAAGAGTATTCTGAAGGGGTCAAAAAGGTCTTTGAACAGCCGTGGCAGGAGTATGTTAAGCAGAACCCAAAGATACTTCAAGACATTGAAAAATACGACAAGTGGCAGGATTCATTAACTTAGAAACTTTATCTCTTCTTTATCAAGTTCAAACTCCTTCTGGAGTTCAGTTGAAAAGCTTTTGTTCTTCATCATAAACTTGAGATATGGGAGAGTGTCTTTAATTATCTGATTCTTTGAGCAGTGCAGCTTCTTTGACAGCTTCTCTGCAATAGCTTTATTTTTATCTCTTTTAACCTTTGCGCGCCATAGTTTAAGTATTCTTGATGTTGGTCTGTAAGGTATGAACTGCTGATATTTCTCGTCCTTTGCTATAGCAACTCCTGCTGTCAACAGCGCGTTTATGTAAACAAGAAACCGCCAGTGCTGCCATCTCTTGATCCTGCCATTGAATACGTCTGATTTGCTGATTGAGTCATAGGCTCTGTAAAGGTCAATAGGTTTTGTATACTCTGCTGGAAGGTTTTCATCAATCCAGAGAACAGCTTTGTTTAGGTCTTCGTCTACGTTATCAAGTGCTGTAATCGCAACATCGGGGTCTGTTGTCTTGAATATCTTCATAAGAGCCTTTAACATTGACTCTGTCTGGTGTCTTCCTGAGAGTTCGTCAAGGCTTTGTTTATCAAGTTTCTTTGTCTTGCTGGTGAGAGTCTGCAGGTCAGTTATCGCCCCTCTAAGATCTCCACCCATCCTTCTGGCCAATGCTTTAAGGTCATCTGCCTCAGCTTCGATATTCTCTTTCTCGCATATCTTATTCAAGTAGCTGTAAACAGAAGTGTACGCAAGTGTCCTGAACTCAACTGTCTCGCACACTTTTCTTAGTGATGAGAACTTAGAATCAAAAGGATTGTTTGCAGTGATTATAATAGGAAATGAAGATGTTTTAATTATATTTATTATTGTTGAAAGACCCCCTCTGTCCTCTCTACCAGCTATGCCGTCAACCTCGTCAATCAGGATTATTTTTTGTTTCATGAACAAAGACATTTGTTTGGAAGCATTGCCGATTGTCTTTTCAACTTGCTCAGCGTTTCTTGTATCTGAAGCGTTTATCTCAATAAGTTCAAGGTCAAGTTCCTTTGCTATTGCATGCACAGTAGATGTCTTGCCAGAGCCTGTCGGGCCGTAAAGCAGCAGAGCTTTTTTCTTTTGGGTTTTATAATTATTTACAAAGTAAAGAATTGATTCTACAGCCTTTTTCTGGCCCTGCACTTCACTTGAGTTCTTTGGTTCGTATTTCTTAGTCCAAATCATGATGTTTTGAGGTTATTCTTACTTTATTAAATTTTGCAAAAGGTTTTTAAAGGATTAATATATATATTGAGTTGATGGTGAAAAAAAAGAGGGTAAAGAAGCCTAGTTCTAAGAATAAGAAGAATATTAAGAAAGTAATTAAAAACAACAAAAATAACAAAAAAAACAATAAAACAATAATTAAAAAAAATAAAAACGACAAAAATAACAAAATAGATAAGAAAAAGAAGAATGGTTTTCCTAAACAAAGGCTGACAAGAGCTCAGACGCTTGCCGACTGGCTAACTTTGTTCGCAGGAAGTTGGAAGTTCATAATCGGTTTTTTTGTTTTCCTTGGAGTTTGGATGTTGCTGAATGTTTACATGATTGTTAATGCATGGGATTCTTATCCTTTTATACTATTGAACCTTGTTTTGAGCTGTTTAGCAGCTGTGCAGGCTCCAGTAATATTGATGAGCCAGAACAGGGCTGCTGAACGTGATAGGCATAAGGCTGAACTTGACTATGTTGTAAACAGGAAAGCTGAACGTGAAGTTGCTAACATGCAGAAAGACTTGGATGATATCAAGTCGATGATTAAGTTTGTACATAAAGTTCACAAAGACAAGCACAGGCATAAATAACCATAATGTTTTTAAATGAAATGTTAATTCTCTTTTGTTATGGCTGAACCTAAAATTACTGGTAAACGTTGGGATAAGGCTTTGGAAGAGCCGATTGTAAAGGAATGGCGTGAGAAAGAGCTTTATAAGTTTGATGAGGATTCTGATAAGCCAATTTATTCAATCGATACTCCGCCGCCTTATGTAAACACTCCTATACATATGGGCCATGCAAGTACTTACAGCATCCAGGATATGATTGCAAGATTTAGGAGAATGATAGGTTATAATGTTCTTTTTCCTCTTGGCTTGGATAGGAACGGCTTGCCTATTGAGATGCAAGCTGAAAAACGATTTAAAGTAAGTGCTAATGATACTCCAAGGGAGGAGTTTGTTAAGATGTGTCTTCAGGTTCTGGAAGAGAGTAGTGCAGAGTCTGTTGACAGTTTTATGAAGCTAGGTATAGGGTTTAACTCGTGGAAGCTTGGTAATAAGGTTGGAGATGTCTATGAGACTGATTCAGAAGATTATAGGTCGCTAACTCAGGATACGTTCATTGAACTTTACAAGAAAGGTTTGATATATGAAGATGAGCGTGTCAATAACTACTGCCCAGGCTGCCAGACCACTATTGCGGATTCTGAGATTGATTATAAGGACTTTCCTAGCAAGTTCATTGATGTTAAATGGCATATTAAAGAGACTGGCGAAGAGATTGTAATTGCAACAACAAGGCCTGAGTTCTTGGCAAGCTGTGCGATGGTGTGCTTTCATCCAGATGATGAAAGATATCAGCATCTTGCAGGTATGACTGCGATTGTTCCTCTATATGGGTTTGAGGTTCCTATAAAGGCTCATACTGTTGCAGATGCTGAGAAAGGAACAGGGTTGATGATGATATGCAGTTTTGGTGATTACTCTGATGTTAGGTTCTATAGAGATGAGGGTCTTGAGCCTAAGATCCTTATCAATATCGATGGAACCATGAATGAGAAAGCAGGTTTTTTGAAAGGTCTTAAGGTTAAGGATGCGCGCGAGAAAATTACAGAGAAGCTAAGGGAGGAGAGGCTTGTTCTTGCAGAGAGGAGTGTGTTGCATAGGACTCCTGTATGCGAGAGAAGTAAGGATCCTATCGAGTTCATAGGGATGAGCGAACTTTATCTTAAGCAAGTTGAGTTTAAGGATAAGATGAAAGAGCTTTCTTCTAAGATCAATTATTATGATTCAAAAAGCGAGCAGATAATGCTTAACTGGATTGATACTGTTAGTATTGATTGGCCGATTTCTAGACGACGTGTTTATGCTACCGAGGTTCCGTTATGGTACTGTGACAAGTGCGGAGAGGTGATTGTTCCTCCTAAAGGTAAATATTACAAGCCTTGGAAAGAGAAATGTCCTATAGGAAAATGTTCTAAATGCGGAAATTCAGATTTGCGCGGCGATGAGAGGGTATTTGATACCTGGTTCGATTCTTCAATTACTCCTTTGTATATCCTGAAGTGGTCAAGAGACGACGAGTTTTTTAACAAGGCTAAACCTTGCACTCTGCGTCCTCAAGGTAAGGAGATTGTTCGTACCTGGCTTTATTATACTGTGTTGAAAGATTATCTTTTGACAGATGATGTTATTTTTAAGGATGTGTGGATACACCAACATATTATAGATGAGAAGGGGTATAAGATGAGTAAGTCTGCAGGAAATATCATAGACCCTCATGACCTTCTTGAGAGGTATGGCGCAGAGCCAATACGTCTATGGTGCGCTGTTGAAGGTAACCTGACAAAGACAGATTTCAAGTGCTCGTATGACAGAATCGAGGGTGCTGGTAAGACTCTAACTAAGCTATGGAATGTTGCAAGGTTTATATCGATGTTTCAGCCCGCAGAAAAGCCTGAGACTTTAATGGAGCTTGACAAATGGATCATCTCTGAGGTTAATACCTTGATAGAGGTGGCTAATGAGGGGTTTTTAATCTATGATTTCCATAATCCTGTGATTAAGATGAAACATTTCTTGTGGGAGACTTTTGCATCGCATTATCTTGAGCTTGTAAAAAGAAGAGTCTATAATAATGAAGAGAAGTTTACAAAAGAAGAGCAAACTAGTGGTCTTTATACACTGCATTATGTTTTGGAGACAATCTTGAAATTACTGGCTCCTGTTGTTCCAATAATAACATATAGCTTGTACAAAGATTTGACTGGAAAGGATATACACTTTGAGAAGTTTCCTGAACTCGAGCATGAAGTTGAAGTAGGTTTCAAAGCTGAAGACCTTGTGAATGCGAACAGTATGATTTGGAAGGCCAAAAAGGATGCAGGCAAGTCTTTGAAAGACGATGTTTCGAAAGTAATTGTACCAGAATCTATGAAATTGCTTGAGAAAGATCTGCTTGCAACGCATAACATAAAGAAAATAGAGTATTCTGATGAGATTAAAGTAGAACTTTAGGGGGGGGATTATAATGCACGGGCCTTTGTATTTTGATGATTGTTATCTTAAAGAGTTTGATGCAACTGTTAAAAGTGTTAAAGATGGGAAGTTTGTTGTACTGGACAATACTGCTTTCTATCCTAACATGGGAGGGCAGCCTAATGATACGGGTGTTATGATAAAGGGTGGTGAGGAGTTCAAAGTAGTGTTTGTTGGGAAGTTTGATGGCGAGATTTCGCATGAGGTTGACCATGAGGGTTTAGTTGTTGGAGATTCTGTGCATTGTGTTATTGACTGGGAAAGGCGTTATACTTTAATGAAGTATCATACTGCTGCGCATATACTTTCTAAGGTAATCTATAACGAGACAGGTGCAGTGACTAGCGGAAACCAGCTAGGTCTTGATCGTAGCAGGATTGATTTTACATTGCAGGAGTTTGACAAGGACAAAGTTCAGGGATGGATCGACAAGGCTAACGAAATTATAGCAAAAGGTGCTCCAGTGAAAATACACTTTTTGACAAGAGAAGAGGCGATGAAGATACCAGATTTCATTCGTACTTACAAAGATTTGCTTCCTAAAGGTGTGGAAATTCTAAGGGTCATTAACATAGAAGATTTTGACCAACAGGCTTGCGGAGGCACTCATCTTAAGAATATCTCTGAGATTGGCAAGATAGAACTGGTTAAAATCGAGAATAAAGGAAAAGGTAATAGAAGGGTTTATTTTAGGTTGGTTTAGATTCTTTTTTGGCAATGCGCGCAATAATTCATATCGGAGTTTTGTGCAGTCACGATTGGTCCAATGTGTTCTTTGCCCAGGGCTAGATTCAGCTCACAGTCGGTTTTTCTTCCAAAATAGTTTGGTATTGAAGGTTCAAAAGGGATTCTAACTCCCCTTAAGTAGAATTCATCCATTCTTATTTCAACTTCAATTCTCATATTTTCACCCCTTTTTAACGACTGGTCCTTCCTTAGTGTCTTTTACTGTGAATCCTGATTCTTTGATCTTGTCTCTTAGTTCGTCGCTCTTTGCCCAGTCTTTATCCTTTCTTGCATTCTCTCTCTCATCTACTAGTTTTTGTACGTTTTTAGGTACTTTTATTTTTTCTTCTTTAACTTCATCAAGTTTTAGACCCAATACTTTATCGAACTCTAAGATAAGTTCGTATTTTTCTTTGTTTCCTATTGAATCTTCTTTGACTAAATCCCATAGTAGGGCAAGAGCGCCTGGAGTGTCCAGGTCGTTGTTGATATGTTCAAGGAACTTGTCCTTGAATTCTTGTAGTTTTTTTCCGTCTTTGCTATCAGGCTTGTCTTTTATCTCAAGTACCTTGTTCTTTAATCTTTGGTATGCTGTGCTTGCAGCGTCAAGAGCTTCGAAACTGAAAGTGAGCGGAGTCTTGTAGTGAGCCTGCAAGCAGAAATATCTATAGTCAAGAGGGTCATAGCCTTTATCCATAAGACCTGATACGATGATAATATCTCCTTTGGATTTTGACATCTTTATATCTTTCATGCCGAGCCATTCTGTATGGAACCAGCACTTGACCCATGGCTTTTTGCCAGTAGCACCTTCTGCCTGTGCAATCTCGTTACTGTGATGTACTGGGATGTGTTCTTTGCCGCCGCAATGGATATCGAACTGTTCACCAAGATACTTTATTGACATTGCAGAGCATTCGATGTGCCAGCCTGGAAAACCGCGGCCCCATGGAGAGTCCCAGAGCATTATGTGGTTTGGCTGGTTAGTTATCCATAACGCAAAATCGCTAGGATTTTTTCTCTCAGGGTCAACTTTTGTCCTTGCACCTTGCTCAAGCTCGTCGAGTTTAAGACGAGCGAGGTTTGCGTAATCCTTGAACTTTGCTGTATCGAATATCAAGCCGACACTTGTTTTATAAGTGTAACCGTTTGCTTCAATCCTCTTGATAAGTTCTATCATCTCATTTACGTGTTCTGTTGCTTTACACCAGACATCTGGTTCAAGGATGTTAAGCCTGTGAAAATCTTCAACAAACTCTTTGAAATACTTGTCAGCTAATTTTAACATAGCTTCTTTTGTCAATGGGAGTCCTTCTCTTTTCAAGGCTTTCAAGAGCTTGTCTTCTCCTTCATCAGCGTCGGATGTAAGATGGCCAACATCAGTGACATTAATAACGTGTTTAACCTTGATATTGTTGTACTGAAATGTTCTTCTAAGAATGTCTTCTGAGATATATGTCCTTAGATTGCCTACATGCTGGAACCAGTATACAGTAGGTCCGCAGGCATAAATTCCAATCTCGCCTTTTTTGATAGGTTCAATTACTTCGGTTTTTCTAGATAAGGTATTAAATAGTTTGATTGCCATTTTAAGATGCAGGGTGTGTTTTGGTTTATATATATTTCTACAATTCATCCCATATCTTTTTTAACTTCTCCCTGCTAATGAGTTTGTAATCTAAATCAGGCGAGAACACTTCAAGAGTTATTGTTCCATCATATTTGTAGTTTTTTAGAAGTCTTACCATCTCAACCCAATCAATATTGCCAGTCCCAATTGGGAGATGCAGGTCTGTGCCGAAGTTATCAGATGCATGGACATGCATAAGCTTTTTACCGAACCTTCTAAGGAACTCTTCTGCCATGTTATCATCAAAACAGTTTGCATGGCCAAGGTCTAGGTGGAATCTAAGTAATGGGATCTTTTTCAAAAGGTATTTAACCAGTTTGATGTTTCTTTTTGAACCCATGTTCTCGATTACTATGTACATGCCTTTTTTCTTTGCATCCTTGCAAAGAGGGTTTAAGACTTCTGCATAAAAATCCACAATATCTTCTGTTGAGTAATCTCCTATTCCACTTAGTGAGTGGACTGTCATTACTTTGGCACCTAGCTTTGAGAAAACGTCTAGGCATCGCATGAAATAGTCAAGTATGGCAGTTCTAACACCTTTGATAGGACAGTTTGTCTGGACATACCATGCAGAATGTCCTACAATACCGAGTTTGTATTTTTTAAGAAGGTTTTTTATCTTTTTAATCTCTATCTTGTTAACATCTGCTCCTGGAGGTTCGAGGCTTAAGTCAACAAAATCAAACTTGTGTTTGCCTATCCATTCTATCTCTTCATACACAGACTTCTTTGGCCAGTTCATTATGCCTATTTTCATATCTCCAGCCTCTTTATTTCATGGTGTACTCTCCTAAGCCTTAGAGCGACTTCATTGAACGAGCGTTTATACTTATCTTTTAGTCTTGTGGCTTTTGAGAAGGTCGTATAATGTTTTCTTAAATGATGTTCCTTTTCTTGGTCAGAGCTTGCAACTCTATACTTTCTGTGATGCGTGTGAAGTTCTGTTGCAATCTCGCGTATCTTTTTTGAGTATTGTTCAAGGTCTTTTGCAGCTCTAAATAGAGCTTTTGCCTCTTTTGTTAATGTCATAAAATCACCTCTTCTTGCAAACAAATATACAATGGTCTTTTTCAAACGGTTCTAGTGTCCTGAAATCTAATAGCTTTAAATCTTTTTCAAGTTCTCTTTTTACCTGGCTGAATATGGCTTTTGGTTTTTTAGTAACATCGACTGAACGTGCTTTTAATGCGAGGATTGCAATCCCGTCGTCTTTTAGGTACATGTTGATGTTCTTAAGGAAAATTTCTGTCTGGTTCTTCTGTGCGATGTCTTGGAAGACCATGTCAGCCTGAGTAACTCTGTGGAAGTATGTTTCTGGTTTGTTAGCGTCTGCGAGTATCGGGGCTATGTTCTTCCTTTCATCTGCAACAAATACCAAGTCTCTTACAACCCTTGGCGCAAAGTCAACTGCAAACACAAAACCTTTTGTCACTATGTCTGAGACATGCGATACAGTAGTGCCTGAGGCAGCTCCAAGATATAGAACTATGGAGTCTTCCTTGATTCCTGTTGTTGGGATTCCTTTCACTATTGCTGCGCCTAACTTGGAACGTCTAGGGTTCCATTCTCTATACTCTACACCTTTAATCTTTACAAGTTTCTCTGCATAGACTGTCTTACCAGGAGCGAGGTTTCTGGTAAAGATGCTTTTTCTTCCTTTTTTCACTATTTCTAGTATTCCTGGGAATTTCATATGAACCGTCTCTCCAGATCTGTCTTTAGCTTGTCTCCTATGAACTCGCCTTTATAATAGTCTACCTTGACGCAGATTGCAATCTTGTCAGCAAGTACGCGTGCTGCTTTACCTTTCTCTTTTGTCTTTGCAACAATTGGATGGTTGATAAGCAGGCCGTACTTAGGAGGTCTTGCACCTGTGCGCATATGTCTAAATAGGGCTTTCTCTGCTCCAAGCACTTGGATAGTGGATGCTGGGAATAAAACAAGTCTTTTGAGAGAGCCTGCAACTGCTAATAGCTTTGCACCTATCATGGTTCCTGCAAGAGCGTTGAGGTTAGGGCAGTACTTTTTCATGACCTTTTCAAGATATTTCTCGTGCAATTTTCTTAACTCGTAAAGTTCTTTGATCTTTGTAGCAAGGTTCATTATAGGTTCAAGGTCCTGCTTGCCAAGTTCAGCGCCCATTGATTCCTGCTCTGTGATATTGACCTCTTTCATAAGCTGTTTCTTGTCCTTACTGAGGATTAGCTTTGTAAAGGATTCGTTGTCTCCAATGCTCCTTGAGAATTCTGGCAGATAGAGCTCGTACCATTCCCTTAACCTCTTAACAAGGATGTTTGCGCTTTTGTCAAGTTCGTCTATGTTGTTGATTGCGTGAATGATGAATAGGTCTTCATTAACAGATTCTTTTACAGCCCTTTTTGTCAGTTCCAGGTTAGGTCTAAAGAATTCTTTTATGTTTTTCTTGAAAAACTCAGAAAGTCTTGCCAGCTTCTTAAGGTCTTGGGTAATCTCGATATCTTTAATATCTTGTTTTTTGAAACCAATGTAGATAAGTTTCTTGTACTTCTTTACAAGTCTTTTTTCAGAATCAAGCCAATCAAGGAAATCGATGTTGGTATCCTTTAATGGGATTTTTTCAATAAGTTTGAAGTTATTATCAAATACGAAAGTACCTGTGATGTTGGTGTGGATGTACTTCATAGGTATTAAGATGGAGGGTTTATTTATAAATGTTATTATGAAGACTTATTCACAAAATTTATAAATGGATTTAAATCATTCGTGTGAGTTATGATTAAAATAATTTATTTTATTTCTGTTCAACAATTAATGAGGTTTAATTAATGTCTGTGCGCTTTCACTTAGTAAAGTCTGAACAGATCAAGGATGTTTGTCCCTACTGCGGAAAGGATTTAGAAGATGTTTCTGGTTGGAGAAGCGAGTTCCATCTTGAGATGCATTACAAGAAAATTAAGTGTTCCTGTGGAAAAGAGAACCTGGTGAAGGTTGATTTCCATGGCTCTGGACACGATGATTGGGACGGCAAACCTACCTGGGAGAATCCTGAGGATATCGCAGGCCTTATTGAAGAAGAACACTCAAAGCTTGATAACGCTGACATTGAAACAGAAGATGATGATTAGTCTACTACTATTGTGCCTTTGAATTCTTTTCCTTTCAAGCAATTTTCAACATTCTTTATGTTTTTTCCGTTGAGAAGCTTTAATCTCAGCCCATACTTTTTTGCAGCTTTAGAAGCAACAGGATCGAAAGGATAGTTTTTTCCTGATATCCACTCGGTTCCTATTATCTTGAGATACTGGTTCCATGATAATCCCTTAATAGGTTTAGCTGATTTGTGTTTTTTTGGGTCTTTATTGAAAATATAATCTATGTTGGTCAAGTTAATTATCTCTTTGGATTTGTATGTTTTCGCAAGCAACACTGCGTCATGGTCTGAGCTAGAACCTGGTTTATCTCCTGCATGTATGATAATTTTTTTGAACCTGACTTTTTTGCTTGGATTGTATATTACTTTTGGATGTGCATCTTTTCCAAGCATTACTCTGACAAGTTCAGCGTTTAGTCTTGTAGCGTGTATACCTATCCAGTCAAGGTCGTCGTTGCTAGGTCTTGATATCTTTTTTGCAGCTGCGATGTACTTGCGGCAGGTCTTACCTCCGCCGCATACAATGATAAGTTTTTCTTTCCTGCTTATTTTTTCAATAAGAGCCTTGAACCTTTTTAAGAAATTAACATCTATACTCTCGGGTACAATCAGAGAACCTCCCAGGGAGATAACTTTAGTCATGAAAAAATAATAATAGTTAAACTATATAAATTTAATGTTAGCCGATGCATCTTCCCTCTTCGCAAACACATGCCATTGGCCTTATCTGACAGTTGCCTTTCAATTGGTCGCAATAATATTCAAAGAGTAGTGTGTCGTCAGCGCAGTAATCAGTAAACTTACCGTTAGGACCTTCACAGAATCCTGTCTTTGTACTGTCACTTCCTCCATCAGTATCGCTGCACTCAGTAACAGAAGAGTCTTCTTCATCATCTGTCTCTTCTTCCTCTTCGTCATCATCAGCTTCCTCTTCTGTTACATAGAATGAAAGTGTCTTGGCATTATCCTCATTCTCCTTTGGAAATATCTTTGCAGTGTAGTCTCCTTCCTCATCGAACGAGTATTCAATCTCGTCTATCTTGACATCCACGCCTGATTCTAGTTTTTCATCGTGTTCATAAGTGTCTTCTTTGGCGACTTTCTCGCCTTTGTATATCTTGACGACGTATTCGAAACTTTCAATGTCTTTATGTCCTTGGTTCTCAAACTCTATGTTGAGTTCAATCTCCTGGTCTACTTTAGGGTACATCGTGGACCAGTATGCATTAGTTATTATAAGATTTGAAAGCTCAGATGTGTCTTCTTTCTCTGTTATGCTTTCAGTTTCGTCTTCATCTTCTTCAGAAGGTTCTGATTCTGTGCTGAGAACCTCGACAGCAGCGCCAACAGATTCAATCTCTGAAACTGCAGGAATCATTGATTCGTCATTATCGCATACAGCGTTAGTGTTATAGTCAAGGCAGCATTCTGTGCCGACCCTGATATATGGATCATTGCACACTACCCTTGGGCCTGTGCATGCAGTCAGTATTAATAAGCTTAGAACTGCAATTATGTATACTATCTTCATATGAATCACCCTATTGATAAAAGTTTGATCTTGAACTTTAACCTTTTTCCAGCAAATGGGTGGTTAAGGTCTATCTTTACATCATTATCTGAAACTTCAGCAATCGTTGCAAGAATAATGTGGCCATCAGGGTCCTTAAGGCTGAGACTTGTTCCAACCTTTAGTTCCATCTTTTCAGGGAAGGATTTTTTAGGTACTTTTTGTATAAGTTCTTCGTGCCTTTCGCCATAAGCGTCTTTTGGTTCAATTGTAATCTCTTTTTCATCGCCAGGTTTCATACCGTAAAGCGCTTGTTCAAAACCTTTTATCAGTTTTTTTTCGCCTAGCTTAACGGTTAGAGGGTCTTTGCCAACATTGGTGTCAAACATAGTTCCTTCTTCAAATGTCCCTGTATATTCAATATTTAGGGTGTCTCCCTCTTTGGCTTCCATATTATTTTCAATATTTGGGTCGCTTATTTAAATTTTTCCAAAACTTATTTAAATCTTCTAGAGTTGTTTATTTATATATGATTTTGAGCGGTAGAGAGGCAATAGATATAGTAGCGATGTCCTTTATAGTGGGGTTTATATTGAAGGATATATTCATGCCGCATAAGAGGGCAACAGTCTACGAGCCTCTTGACCAATTCAAGAAAAAATGGACATCCCATGGACTTTTGTTCGCTACTTTGGTAACAGCACCTGCGATAATACTGCACGAGCTTGGGCACAAGTTTCTTGCGATGCATTTTGGTATGGCTGCTGTTTTTAAAGCAGCATACACATGGCTTGGCATAGGTTTTTTATTAAAGCTTTTTACGGGGTTTATCTTCTTTGTACCTGCATATGTCGAGATAACTAATGTGGCTAATGCGACTCCTTTACAGTTTTCTTTAGTTGCGTTTGCAGGGCCTGCTGTCAATCTTGTGCTGTGGCTGACTACATGGTTTGTGTATACACGTTACAAGATCAAACAGAAATACATGCCTTTTTTGGTACTGACCTCAAAGATAAATATGCTCTTGTTTATATTCAATATGCTTCCAATACCTGGGTTTGACGGGTTTAAGGTTTATTCTGGAATATTCCAGACTTTGGTGGCTTTATAGACCCGCAATATTTATAAACTAACAATTTTTCTACCAGCTTATGGGGATTTATGAGAAACACTATAAAAAGCTGTTATTGATTCCATTTATTATATTGTTGCTTGCTATTGGGCAGATAGGTTACCAGTATGCAACAACCGGAGATTTTATCTCAAAGTCTGTTCGGTTGAAAGGTGGCACCACAGTATATACAGAAGAGACTCTTAACTCAGCTTCTATGGAAAGTTTCTTGACTTCAGAATTTCCTGGACAGTATTTTAAGGTTGGAAAGTCAGAGGGCGGTTCAGGAAGTGTTATTGAATCTGACCTTACTGAAGACAGGGTCCAGGACTTAAAGGATGCTATAGAGAGCAAAGATGTAACAATCACTGGTGCAATAACAGAAGACCCTGAGTTTAGCGCTAATTTCTATCGTACTATGTTGATTGTTATACTTGTTGCGTTTATATTGATGGGTATTGTTGTCTTTGTAAGTTTTAGGACGCCAGTACCAAGCTTGGCAGTTATATTGTCAGCGTTCTCTGATATAATAGTAACACTTGCGATATTTAACATGCTGGATTTCCAGCTATTGAAAGGGGGGCTGGCTGCTTTCCTTATGCTAATAGGTTATTCAGTTGATACTGATATTCTTCTCACTAACAGAGTATTGAAACGTAAGATAGGAACTGTATATGAACGGATAAAAGGTGCTATGAGCACCGGACTTAAGATGAGCATCACTACAATTGGTGCTGTTGCAGTCGCTTATATATTTGCAATACCGCCTGATATCAAACAGATCATGGTCATATTGTTGATTGGTCTAATAGTGGACCTCATGAATACCTGGATACAGAACACGGGAATACTTAGATGGTACATGGAGAAAAGAAAACATGAGTAAGTTCACAAAGATATTAACAAACTGGAAAGTCTGGATCTTGTTATTCTTTATACTTATGGCTTACTGGGCGATATCTCCAAGGTTTGATACTGAAGGGGTTTCAATCGTGGCTATTGAACCAAACAGTTCAGCGGCGATCGCCGGTATATCTCCGCCTAAAGAGGGTACATTGCCTTTGTATAGGGAACGGATTCTTGAGATTGATAATGAGAAGATATTGACAGTACAGCAGTTTGAGACAGCTGTAGCTGATCTTGAACCTGAGAGTGTTTTACACGTAAAGACTAACAAAGAAACCTATTCTTTGCTTATCAAACCTCTGACTGAGACTGTTGTGTTAAATGAGACAGAAGAGGTTAATGTTACTGAAGAGGAATTTGATGAAGAGCTTAACGAGACAGTAAATGTTACAACGACAATAGAGGTTAACAAAACTGAAGAAATAGTGATAGGGTTTGAAGATATTGGTCTTACAGTCGATGTTGTTCCAGGCTCTAATATCAGGCAGGGTATTGATTTAATTGGCGGTATAAGGTTTAAGTTCAAGCCAGAAGAACCATTGTCAGATGAACAGTTCTCGATATTGATGGATAATATGGTGCAGCGTCTTAATGTGTATGGTCTATTGGATATTTCTGTAAAAGGCGCTAAAGACCTTCCTAGGTACTTGGGAGGGACTGGTGAGAATTATATCATAGTAGAAACATCATCAGCTAACGAGGAAGCAATCGAGACACTTAAACGACAGGGTAAGTTCGAGGCAATGGTCGGTAATGAAACTGTTTTCCAGGGCGGGAATGATGTCACTTCAGTCTGTAGAAGCGCTGAATGTTCAGGTATCAGGTCGTGCGGTCCTATGCAGGGTGGCGGATATGTCTGCGAGTTTATGTTCTCGATCACATTAAGTCCTGAAGCTGCGCAGAGACAGGCGGATGCTACAAAGGATGTTGATGTTGTTATAGACGAACGCGGCGAGGGTTATCTTGCAGAGGAGCTTCAGCTTTATCTTGACGGAGAGATGATGAACAGTCTTAGGATATCAGAAGACCTTAAAGGAAAACCTGTTACTGATATTGCAATCTCTGGTTCTAATACTGGAAATACTCAGGAAGAAGCTATAGTTAACACTCAGAAGCATATGAAAGATCTGCAGACGCTGCTTATTACAGGAAGTTTGCCTGTTAAGTTATTAGTGGTTGAGAGGACAGTTGTACCTCCTGTTGTCGGTAAAGAGTTTGTTCCTAATGCGATACAGATAGGTTTATTGGCTATACTTGCTGTATTTGTAGTGTTGTTTGCCTTCTATAGAAACTTTAAGATTGTTCTTCCTATGGTAATAATAGTTGCTACTGAAGTAATCATGCTCTTTGGTTTTGCTGCTTTCATAAGGCAGACAATTGACTTGGCAGCTATTGCTGGTTTTGTTGTTGCAATAGGTACTGGTGTTGATCATCTTGTGATTACTACAGATGAGACTTTAAAGGGCGAGGGTCAGAGTTATGACCTTAAACGTAAGTTAAAAGCAGCTTTCTCAATCATCATTGTAGCGTTCTTTACGACGCTTGTGGCTATGATTCCTCTATTTACAGCAGGTGCTGGTGTGTTGAGAGGGTTCGCTGTAATCACTGTCGTCGGTCTGTTGGTTAATGTTATTATTGCTAGGCCTGCTTATGCTGCTATTATTGAGATTTTGTTGAAGTAAATCCTTTTTCGATTTCTTCTTCTAAAGAGTCACACTCTTTTTTGATCTCTTGCTCTCTTTTCCATGCAACATAATCTTGGTCCCATGGTGCGTACCCTCTCACGAATTTTACTCTGTCTCCGGGCGATAGTTGTTCATGTACTAGGGCAACCATCCTCTGTACTGCTTCTCTTGTCTCTTTGCTATCGGCTATCGCTACTCCTCCTGCTTCATAGCCTGACTCTACTCCAGATTTTTTTTCTGTACCGACTCGCCAGAACAGGCTTTTGTATTCTTTTCCAGTAACTCGGTACCATGCTGTGTAGTCTGTCATTTTCTTAATCTCCGCATTTTAAGTCTGCTTGACTATTTTTTTGCTAGCGACTTTGGTAACTAGACATCCAAATGCTACTGCTGGTATTGCCACCAGTACGAACTTGGTTGTCAGCCCCACGAAAAGGCCTAATACTATGAGTTCTATGGCCTTCTGTGGTCCTTCTTCAGCTGATTTTACTATCAGCCTCTTCCATGATGATTTTGTCGCTTTCATGACTTCTAAGTAGTGGTTTTTAGTTTATATACTTATTCCAGAATTAATGGTGGATTTTGCAAAAAATGGGAAGATTTATATACTATTTGGAACATTTGTTCCATTATGGTTTCTGTATTGGATGAAAAAGATAGGAAGATATTGGATGTACTTCAAAAACATAGCGATTACACTACAAGGCAGATTGCAAAAAAAACTTTGTTGCCCCCAACAACAATCCATAATAGGATTAGGAGACTAAAGCAGGAAGGAGTTATCAAGAGGTTTACAGTTGATGTTGACTATTCTAAGATCGATAAGGGTTTTACTGCTTATGTTTTAGTCTCCGCTAATCTGCCTTTGCTTAAGCAGAAGAAGAAGTCACAGTACGATCTTGCACAGGAAATAAAGAAGCTTTATTTTGTTGAAAAGGTTGATATTGTTGCAGGCGGTACAGACATGGTTGTTCTTGTCAGGGTTAAGGATGTAGATGAATTTGACAAGGTCTTACTTGGAAAAATGCAGCTTATAGAAGGTATTGATAAGACTCAATCATTGATAGTAATACATCAGAAGTGATTATCTTCCTAAGAAATATTTTTTAGCTTTTCTCTTGAACTTTTTCCATCCGCCGTTCCTGACTACATACCATCTTAATACTGATGTAGTTACAATGATTATAACTAGTATTATCCACCATAGGTTCCTTAATGGTACTCTTATGCAAGGATCGCATACACCTCCGCAGTCAATTCCAGTCTCTGTTTGGTCTTTTAGACCATTTGAGCACCCTTGTTCAATATATTCACAATAATCTGTTACTTTGGGTTTTGTAAGTGTTGTGCCGCATTCGTTTATATCTCCGCATTTACGTGTCCTGTAACCCTGTTCGTTCCAAGGACCCCAGTCGCGGCACCACCATGCTTCTTCGCATCCTTCGACAGCTAAGCCTGTTATTGACCTGAAGAATCCTAGTATCCTGGTTAGTACTGAAGTAGGTTGTTCAACTACAGAGCACGCTCCACAGTCTAGACTGCAAGAACTGCATGATTCGTCAAGGTCGCACATATTATCTCCGCAGAAGTGCCTTATAGGGCTTGGACCAATGCCAAGACCAGGGTCTCCTGGTTTAAGAGTGAAAGTGTACTTTTGTAGACCTGGACGCATCTGTATCAAAGGTTCCCATGCAAAGTCGTCCCTGCATTTAGAAGCGTTGAAATCCCAGTCAACGCACTTGTATAAGTTGTACTCTTCGCCTATACATAGCCATTCTGTCTCAATATCTATTTCGCATTCAAGTTCTGTATTTGGCTCTACACCGAACAGGTAGTCAAAGTCTGTGAATGCTGAAGCGCTTAGAGGAGCTTCCTTAATCCTTAAAACCTCAGATACCTCTTTAGCTGCTTTAGCGCATCTTACAGTGATTCTTTCGATTCCGTCAACGTCAGGTTTTATCTCGATAGGTTCCTCAGTGAGGTTTGTCATATATATCCACGCTGCTTCTGGTGTTTCAACAGCAATCACTCCTTCTTCTTCAACCTCTTCGATTATCTCTTCACCTATGTAGATGCATGATCTTGTGGTTGCCGGCCTGTTATTTATTGTTCCGCATTCGTTGATGTCTGTGCAAGTTCTTGTATATTGTCCAGATGGCGGACATTCTTCTGTAGGCCATTCTTCACAGAACCAGTTTTCTATGCAGCCGTCTGTTATTGTTGTACCTGTGCCGCCTGTGCTTGTATCAGTAGGCTCTGCAGCAGTTGATTCTGTAATCGTGATAAATATATTCTCTGTTTGCAAATCAACGTCTAGTTGTTGTGTTGATTCTCCATAAGCGAAGAACATATAGGTTTCGTTGATATTTCCAGTTGTTGTTACAGTGAATGTTGCATCGCATACATCGCCTTGACTCATCTCGCCGCATTGATAAGGGTTTACATTTGTATAGAACGGTGTCGCTCCTATTGTTGTTGGAATGTCTGATTTATTAAGTCCGTTCTGTAGTTTGAATATAAAATCTACAGTGTCACCTATTCCGTCTCCTGCTCCTGAGAATGCAAGGCTGCGATCAGACATCTCTACAATGCTGTAGGCTACATATAGGGTGTCCTCTATAGTGTAATTCCAGGTTTCATTTCCATCAATATCTGTCTTTACTACGAACCAATCGCTGGAAACATCGCCTAGTATCGCATAACCTTGATCCCATGTTCTTGTCACAGAGAATGCTTTGTTTAGCGCGTATGTCTTATTCCATAGTTCGTTACCATTATCGTCTATCTTAATTAAACCCAGCCTGTTCTGAGGGTCGCCAGCTATTATATATCCTGTGTCGTGCGCTCCGATAATCTGGTAACCTCTTGAACCATAATAAGTATAATTCCAGAGAGATTCTCCTGATGAGTCAACTTTCATTACCCAGATATCTGAATTACTTTCCCCAGTAGCGATGTAACCCCCATCAGAAGTTGGTTTGATATCATAAATTCTTGTTGAACCTGTTCCGTCATAAGTTTTGTTCCATAGTTCGTTACCATTTGAGTCAGTCTTTATAATGAATGCAGGGAATGCCCCTGTCTGGATCCAACCAGCCATTATATATGTGTTATCTTGATTTTGTATGATCGAGGTCCCATAATCGTAACCTGTTGAGAATGCGAATGTTCTGTTCCATTCCTCGTATCCGTCTTTATCTGTCTTTACTAAGAATGGATCGGTCCTTTGGCCGCCACTCACGTAAGTTTCTCCGAATATCATAAAACCATCGTCATTCGTTTCGATCAGCCCATCTCCTTGATCTTCATAACTTGAATGGACTCTTTGCCAGTCCTTTGTTCCGTTTTCATTTATCTTGTAAATGTGGAGTCCGTATGAGTAGCCTGCGTTTGGAGTCCATCTGTTACTTGTTCCAACTAAGCTCCCATCGCTTGTAGCGATCAGGTGGCCTCTGTCTACGTTGTTAATACTATAAACCGAGTAATTCCATTCTTGCTCAGGAGCTGTTGGGTCTAGAGTCACATTAACATAGCCGCAGTAACCTGAACCGCATGTTACTCTAGCTGAATAAGTGAATGTTCCTTGCTGTGGAGCACTTGTGTCTGCTGTAGGTTCGATAGTAGCCATTGATATTTGTGGAGCAATAATGGTTATGTTAATTCTTTCAGTCTCTGCACTTGAACCGTTTGCAAATGCAAAGAATTCGTGCATTCTATTAACATCTCCAGTAGGTGTTACATTAAATGAAACCAGTTCACTTTGGCCGGCTGTTAGACTTATTATCTGAGGGTTTGAGTCAGAGGTCCAGAACGGAGTAGCTCCTTCAGTTGTATTTACTAATGATTCTTTGGCTTCACCAGGCAGACCTTCCCTGTAATATGCAAATCCGCCGCCGTTCCAGCCAGATGTCCATTTCACAAATACTATGTCAAGGTCAATTCCGTCTGTTACAAGGCGCATGCACATATCTTGGTTAAGGTTGGCAGGAGGGTTCCAAGCTACTGCATCAACGAATGTTTGGAACGCTCCTGGTGAATCGCATGTGCCTACTGCCCATAATGTGTCCTCAGGGCTGATTCCCGCGTCCCATGCATCGCCTATATCTTCTGTTACTGAATTATATATCTGGAACCTGTCGCCTCTTGTAATGCATACGTTATCAGTTATACAGTCTTCTTCTGTGCTGTAATCGTATTTTTCGAAGTAAATCTTTCTACTTACTGGATCCAATGATACATTGGTGTTCTCACAGTAACCCTGTTCGCATGTAACGTTAACTGTAAAGTTGAAAGGGATAAGTCTTGATACGTTTAGGTCTTCAGCAGGATTGTATAATGATATGTTCACTATTGTTGGTATTTCAGTGATCGAGAAATTGGTTTCGTTTATAATCTGACAGTTCTCAGCTATTATTGTTTCTGTTGTAATATTGTATTCACCATTTGATACAGTTGATATGTCAAATAAGTCATAATATTCTGACCCAGTGTATGTTAGGTTATCGTCGTATCTGTAAGTTGAGTTGAAGATAGAATAGTTTACTATCTCGATGTATGTTCCGTTTGTTGTAAGGTTTATTTCTATGTCTGAGTAGTGTGAGTTTTCTACTGGATTTAGAAGTTGGCTTTCAAATGTCCCACATGTTCCAGGGCATAGGTATGAACATCCATAAGAGCCTGTGTCGTTCCATTGGTTTACAGTGTCGCAGGTATTATCGTCGCCAGTGTTTGTATTTACAGATGTTATGTCATAGTATGTGCTTGCAGACTGGTTGTTGAAACAGACAAAGTTGTTATTTACAATGTTGCTTGTGCTTGTTCCTGATAACAGAAGACCGTCTCTCTGTGAGTTCTGTACTGTGTTATTGGTTATATTGATATTTGAGCAGGAGCTTATCACCATTCCTTCCAGGTTTGAGCTTTGGACTGTGTTGTTCTCAACAGCTAAGAAGTTTGAGTTTATTATATATATCCCGTTTGTGCCTCCTGTGAATCTGTTCTCTATCACATTATTGCTGTTAGATAATGAGATGTGCACACCCGCGCTTGAGGTTGTAAATGTATTGTTGAATATTAGGTTGTCATATGCTCCATCAAGTATATAGACTCCTATTCCGCTTGTAGTAAGATGGTTCTGTTCAACTGTTGTGTTGTATACAGTGGCTTGTCTTATATTGATGTTAGCGTAGGAGTTACTATATGCGGTGTTGCCGAATATGTAGTTGTACCTTGAACTCTGTATTGCTCTAATCCCTGCAACGTTTGAGTAGACTGTATTGTTCAAAATATTGTTATTGCTTGCAGTGTTAAGTTCAATGCCAACTCCACCAACTGCAGCACCGCTGTTTGATACTGTGTTGTTCGAGACATTGTTGTAATCTGATAAAATATGTATGCCGTTAAAGCGGTTTGAGTCTAAAGAGTTGTTTTCGATCACGTTAAAGTTTGCATCCACGTATATTCCCCAGTAGAAGTTTGTTATATTGCAATTCTTGACTGTGATGTTTGTCTTGCCTATATTAATACCATATCCTGTATCGTCGCTGTCCAGCAAATAGCCTCTGCAGTCAAGCACTTTGTTCCTGAAATTGCTCGGGTTATTCACGCAAGACCCTGACCATCCAGTAACGCTGCTGTTAAGCCTTACCTCTGTGCAGCTTATGTCGTTGACTGCCTCTTCAATGCAAGTACAATTTTGCCCTGTTCTTACAGTGCACACATTTGCGTCCTGGGCATAACATTTTGCGATTGTGAATGACTCGTTTGTGCCCCAGCCGATGTTCCCTACATTATCTGAGCAGTTTATTCCCCATTCGTATGTCTGACCTTGTGTCGGGAATGCTATTGCTGTGAAGTTGAACTGTTCGTTTGCCTGCACTTCCTTTGACTCGTTTTCCTGCCAGACACCTGACCAGTTGCCCCATAGAGTACAGTTGCCGTCTTCATCAGATTTTGCTGAGAATATATAAGTTATATAATCAAGCGTGTAGTTTATCTGGTTTGTTATAGTTGGAGCAACTGTGTCTGAATTCAATGTTAAAGGAAGATAGTCTATATTGTAGCTGTTTATTGTGAAAGCTGTTTCGCAGATATAGTCTCCTGTAGTGTCCCAGCATGTTTCTGAGTATCCGTTTCCGCTTACATTGGCCCAGTAGTTGCCTCCGATTGTGTTCTGGCCAACAATGTTTGTTTTTGTTATGTTCGAGATATTCCATGCATTGTATGTGTTATCAGCATTTACGTTATTTGTATTGTTGAGGAAGTTGTTGTATATTGTATTGTTGCCTGCTGTTGTAAGGTCAATACCTGCTGTACTACTTAATATGATTGTATTGTTAGTTATTATTGTATTGTTTGTGGTGTCAAGCCTGAAACCGTACTGGTTGCTAATAAGAGTGTTATTTACGAAAATATTATCGCTGCCTGCATAGCTAAGATGGAAACCATTAGTGTTGGACTGGATCGTGTTGTTAGTGAAGTTGTTCTGGCCTGAATTAGAAATAAGCAGTGCTCCTTGCGGGCTGTTGAACACTGTATTGTTCTCGAACAGGTTCCTGTTTGATGTTCCTAGCAATCCAAACCCTGGTGCAACATTTGAGTTTACAGTATTGTTGACAATTATATGGTCAGTTCCTCCATTGAAAAGAATGCTGTAAATGTTAGCGTTTGTTACTGTGTTATGGGTTATATTGCAGTAATCTCCGCCTGCAAAGTAGATTCCCCTGTTTCCGCTGCTGATTACATTAGATGAGATTATGTTATGGTTGCTTCTAATCTCGATTCCGTCTGTGTTGCTATTTAGAGTGTTGTTATAGATGTAGTTTCCGGTGCCTGAAGTTACTAGGACGCCGTCTGTTGCAGAACTTATCCTGTTTTCTGTAATGTTGTTTAACGAAGATGAAACCTGGATGCTGTTGCTTGTAATTGTGTTGTTCGTAATAAGGTTAGAGCTGCTTGTTAAGTCTATTCCTATTGAATTTGAACTTATCGTGTTGTTATATACGCTGTTATCAGTGCTTCCAAGCCTTATTGCTGTTGTAAAGTCTGTAATTATGCAATTTGTGACTGTTATGTTCTCTTTTTGCAATACATCGATTCCGTAGTCTGTTGCGACATCATCTCCGTCTATCGTGAATCCTCTACAGTCTAAGGTTTTATTGCTGAAGTTTTCTACCCTGTTCACGCACGTTCCTACCCAGTTTGAGATTGAACTGTTAAGCCTTACCTCGCTGCATAGAGTGTCATTAACCGCTTCTTCAATACAAGAGCAGTTCTCTCCTGTTCTTATCGTACAGATTCCAGACACGTTTAGATAACAAAGTTCTTCTTCTGCTTGTGTAATGTTTAAAGGAGTGTCTGCTGTTAAAGTGAGATTGCCTGCAGCTGTTGGGTTCCATTCTGCTGTTATGTTGAACTCTTCAGTGTATGTTGTTGAATTGAAGATCGCTTTAAGAACAGCAAGGCCTGTTAATCCAGTACTGTCGTTGCTTATGAAAGCGTCATT